>NZ_JBARYR010000493.1:0-17287 GCF_049648075.1 Rubrivirga sp.
AGCTTGAACGGCCGGCTGAACGTCGCCTGGACCGCCGCCCGAGCGGTCCGCAACTTAAACCCGGCCTCGAGGCCGACGTCCTGGGACGACAGGCTCCCGAAGTCCTCGAACGTCGCTCGGACGCGTCCGCGGACGTCGACCTCGAGGCCGAGACCGATCCGGGTCGAGTAGCCGGCCGTCGGCCCGAAGGTCAGATACGCACCGCCCGGCCCCAGCCGGTTGTCGCCGCCCACGACGAACGCGCCGACGTCGACGGTCGGCGTCAACCGCGTCCCGGCCTCGAGGCCGAGTAGAAGCATGTCGACGCCGTCGCTCCCGCCGATCCCAAAGGCCGGGACGACGTACGTGCCGGAAGAGTCGGTCAGGACCGGCTGAGCACCGACCGGTAGTGCGAGCGCGACACCGGCCGCGATGAGGAAGAGGCGCATGAGAACCCAGGGAGTGGACTCGGGGAACGGCCCCAAGCCCGGCCTCGCATGCACGGCCCTGAGAACGCCCGTTCCAGATTCCGACCTCGAGGACGGGTCTCGCTGACACCGCGTCGTCACCGCCGGGCACGACGTTGAGCGGTCGGCGTACACACGGCGCCGCCCTCGATGACATGACCGACGCCCTCGCCGACAAGCTCAAGCACTTGCCTACCGGGCCGGGCGTCTACCAGCACAAGGACGCCGACGGCAAGGTGCTCTACGTCGGCAAGGCCAAAAACCTGCGGTCGCGCGTCCGGAGCTATTTCCAGGACGGCCGGCCCAAGGAGGCAAAAACGCAGGCGCTCGTCAAGAAGGTGGTCGATGTCGAGGTCATCCTGACCGACACCGAGGCCGAGTCGCTCCTGCTCGAGAACAACCTGATCAAGCGGCTCAAGCCGCGGTACAACATCCTGCTCAAGGATGACAAGACGTACCCCTACATCTGCGTCAAAAAGGAGCGCTTCCCACGCGTCTTCCCCACCCGCCGGGTGCGCAAGGACGGGTCGATGTACTTCGGCCCGTACACGGACGCCAAGGCGATGAAGCTGATGCTCAAGACCATCAAGGAGCTGTTCAAGCTCCGGTCGTGCTCGCTCCACCTCAACCAGGCCGCCATCGAGGCCGGCAAGTACCAGCCATGCCTCGACTACCACATCCAAAAGTGCGCCGCGCCGTGCGTCGGCTATGAGACCGAGGAGCACTACAACTCGACCATCGACCAGATCGTCAAGCTGCTCAACGGCAAGACGCGTGAGCTGATCGACCTGCTCCAGGACGAGATGAAACGGCTGGCGTCGGAAAAGCAGTTCGAGCAAGCGGCCGAGTACCGCGACCGCGTCAAGGCGCTCCAGACCTACGCCCAGCGCCAGAAGGTGGTCACGGACCCGGAGGTCGACCGCGACCTGTTCGCGCTGGCCGTCGACCGCGAGGCCGACGCGGGCGTGGGCGTCCTGTTTAAGGTCCGAGAGGGCAAGATCATCGGGCGGACGCACAAGATCCTGCGCGGCATCGAGGGCGCAGACGACCCCGCGTTGTTGCAGCGGATCGTCGAGGACTACTACGCCGAGGCCCAGTTTTTCCCCAACGAGGTCTACCTCGCCGGCGACCTCGAGGACGCGTCGGCCGTCGAGGCGTTTCTGCGCGAGAAGAAGGGCCGCAAGGTCGAGGTCCGCACGCCGCAGCGGGGCGAGAAGGTCGACCTCATGAACATGATCGAGTCCAACGCCAAGCTCCTCCTGGGCGAGTGGCACCGCGCGCGCGAGCAGCGGGACGAGGAGCGGATCCCGCGCTCGGTCATGAGCTTGCAGCGCGACCTGCGCCTCAAGAAGCCGCCGCGTCGCATCGAGACGTTCGACATCTCTCACCTGGGCGGGACGGGCACGGTCGCAAGCTGCGTCGTCTTCCAGGACGCAAAGCCCCGCAAGTCGGACTACCGGACGTACAAGATCCGCACCGTCGAGGACGGCAAGCCGGACGATTTCCAGTCCATGCGCGAGGTCGTCGAGCGGCGCTACGCTCGCCTTCTCGAGGAGAACGGGCCGTGGCCGGATCTGGTCATCATCGACGGCGGCAAAGGCCAGCTCTCGTCCGCTGTCGAGTCGCTACGACGGGTCGACGTCTACGGCAAGTTCCCCGTCGTGGGCCTGGCGAAGAGGCTCGAAGAGGTGTTCTTCCCCGGCGAGAGCCAGTCGACGATCATCCCACGCACGTCGTCGTCGCTGCGACTGATCCAGCGGTGCCGCGACGAGGCCCACCGGTTCGCCGTGACGGCCCAGAGAAAGCAACGGCGGATCAAAGACTTGCGCAGCGAGCTGCTGGACATTCCCGGCGTCGGCGCGAAGACCGCCAAGAAGCTGCTCACGGAGCTGGGGAGCGCCAAAGCTGTCCGAGCAGCGTCCGAGGCCGAGATTGCGGCGCTTACGGGACCTTCGGTAGCGGCGAAGATCCGCCGTCATTACGACCAGCCGGAGGCGGCGACGGCGGAGGAGGCATCGTCTCGTCCTCGAGGTCGTAGCTCCAGCGCCGGACCTTGAGCACGTAGTCCACGACGCCTACGGTTTCGTGGGTACGGCGGACCGAGATCTGTAGAGGCCCGTCCTTGAGCTCGATCTCGTCCGAGAAAAAGAACGGCCCCAACTCGTCCCCAAGGCCGACCGTCCGCAACGTGTCGCCCTCGACGCGCACGACCACGAGGTCGACGGGCGAGTCGGCGTCGACCTCGACGTGGAGGGTCATCCACTCCGTGCCGGCCCACTCCCCCGTCGAATAGCCGACGTTGTGAAGCGTCGAGCATGCGGCTCCGGCGCAGAGCGAGCCTCTGATCTCCAGGATCTCACCCGGTCCGTAGCTCGCGAGCGTGCCCGAGAACGCACCACCGGGCTCGGCCGCGGTTGCCAACACCGCGAACACGCCGTCGTGCGGAGCGACGAACGATTCGCGGACTGCCGAGGCGCGTGGAGCCGACCCCTTGCGGATCATGCCATCGAGGTCGACGATTCGGAAGGACACCACATCACCGGGGTACTGGAGATCGAGCTCCACCAACTCGCCGGCCTCGAGGTCGAGCCGGATGGGATCTGCGGACCCTTGCGAGTTGATCTCGCCCTCGAGGACGGACGTGGACAAAGGCGCCCGAACTGGATTTTGAGCGGTTGCCGCGACGGATGCCAGCAGAACGAGGGTGAACAGACTGAGTCGGCGCATCAGTGGTACGAGCTGTGTCCTGAGATACGGGAGCAAGCACTGCCACGAGTCACCGAACGCGAGCGAGCCCACCGCAGACGCGGCAGGCTCGCTACAGAGGACGTGTCTCGACCTCGAGGACGCCGGCTAGCGCTCGTCCATCTGGATCACGCGCACGTCGTAGGCGCCGACCTCCATCGGGGACGACGTCGTGACCTCGACGGTCCACGTCCCGCGCTCGCCTTCGAAGGGACCGAGGCGGACCGACCGCTGATCGTCGTTGTAGTACGTGTAGAGGTCCGTGGTCTGCTGGGCGCCACTGGGCGACGTCACGCGCATAAACCCGTTGAAGCCGAGCGGCATCAGCTCGACGAAGAACTCGCCGCTCGAGGGCGCCGTGACAATGAACTCATCGTAGTACTCGCCCTTGATCAGCTTCTCATCGTCGTAGTCGAGGCGGCCCGTCTCGGTGAACACGACCGTCGCAGAGGACTCCTTGACGCGCACCTCGTAGCTGCCACGTCCCGAGTCACTAAAGGCCGTCGCCCAGATGGTGTACTCACCGCTCATCGGCGCGTTGAAGTCGACCTGCGACACGCTCGTGCTACCAAAGTCGTCGTTCGTCCATTGCTGGCCGCTCGGCGACTTGACGATCAGGTAGGTGTCGAACTCCTGGGAGGTCATTGTCACCGTGAACTGGTTGCCGTCCTCGACGGAGACGGTGTACGCGTCGTAGGGCTTGCCCTGCTGCATCGCGTCGGTATCCTCGAGGACGCCCTCGTAGTCTGGAACTGCGGAGAGATCTACGTTCTCGTACCCGTACTCGGCAACGGATGGGGGCGCCGGTGGTGGTGGTGGCGCGGGGACCACATCGATGTCCTGAGCAATGCTGCTCGTAGCGAGCAAGGCGATGACGAGCGTGGCGAGAAGAAACCGGAGCATACCTGTGGGTCGGGTGGGCATCGAAACTACTGGCCTTCGGCCTCTAACCCCATAG
Source organism: Rubrivirga sp. (assembly GCF_049648075.1). GTDB lineage: Bacteria > Bacteroidota > Rhodothermia > Rhodothermales > Rubricoccaceae > Rubrivirga. The sequence continues at coordinate 4,150 of NZ_JBARYR010000493.1, forward strand.
CGCAAACGCACTACTGCCACATCCGGGGAAACCAAGGGGCCAAACTCCAGCAAGACCTGGTTGCGAATCCAAAAGGCGTCGGCGACCTTGGCCCTTCACCCGAACGCCATGCTGAACTACATCTGGGCCGGGCTCATCATCGTGAGTCTCGTGTTTGCCCTCGTCTCTGACGCGACGGATCTCACACGGGATACGTATCGGAACGGGCAGCCCCTCCCCGTCCGGCTCGAGCTCGACCGTCCGTACGACGCCGAGGCCCCACGCCAAGCGGCGACCCTCGTCCTCGACTCGACGGCGTTCCGGTCCTTTTACGATGTCGACGGGACTCCCGAAGCTGGCTATCCCGTCACGATTCGGCGCTCCGGTGGGGAGACGGAAATCATCCTCGAGGACGGCGCCTCGCTGCCGGCGCCGCTCGACGTGATCCGGGACGCGACCAACCCCCGCGACAACATCCTCCAAGGCGCGCTGTCGGACGTCGCGATCCAGCAGGGTGGAGATGGCGCCGTCCTCGAGGGCGGCCTGTCGTTCGGCACCGTCCGCTTCGTCAAGCTCGGTGCGATCACGACGGCGGCGATCGACTTGGCCGAGGTGGCCGTCAGCATCGCCTTGGGGCTGATCGGCGTGCTGGTCCTGTTCCTGGGGCTCAGCAAGATTGCCGAGGACGCCGGCATCATCTACTCGCTCGTGAAGCTGGTCCGGCCGGTGCTCGGCCCCCTCTTCCCCGACATCCCCAGAGATCACCCGGCGATGGGGATGATCGCCCTCAACCTGGCCGCGAACGTGTTCGGCCTCGGCAACGCCGCGACGCCGTTCGGCATCAAGGCGATGGAGGAGCTCCAAAAGCTCAACCCGGAGCCGGACACCGCGACCGACTCGATGGCGATGCTACTCGCGCTGAATACGGCCAGCGTCCAGCTGATCCCGCCGATCACGCTGATCGCGATCTTGGGCGTGGAGACGAACAACGTCTACTTCCCCATCCTCTTTACGACGATGGGCTCCCTCATCGTGGCGATCACGGCGGCCAAGCTGCTGAGCAAGCTGCGACGGTTCCGCGCCACCGACCCGTTGCGCAACGGCCCCCTCGAGGTCGCGCCGGTCACACCCGATTCCGAGGTCTAGATGGACGCCTTTCGCGAGATCATCGGAGTCGTTTCCGTTTTCGTCCTGCCGATCATGCTGGTCGGCATCCCACTCTACGGGCTCATCAAGCGTGTGCCCGTCTACGAGTCGTTTGTCGAAGGCGGCAAAGAGGGGTTCGGGCTCGCCGTCCGGATCATCCCGTATCTCGTCGCGATCCTGTTCGCCATCGGCATGTTCCGAGCGTCGGGGGCAATGGAGTCGTTGGCGACGCTCCTCTCCCCTGTCTTGGCGCTGATCGGAATGCCTGCCGAAGTGCTACCGATGGCCATCGTCCGGCCGCTGACCGGCTCGGGATCGGTCGCCATCGTAGCCGATCTGGCGGCCCAGTACGGGGAGACCTCGATCATCACGCGAATGGCCGCGACGATGTTTGGCTCGACAGAGACGACGTTCTATGTGATCGCGGTCTACTTCGGCGCAGTCGGGGTGAGCAAGACGCGCCACGCGTTGCCAGCCGGCCTAATCGCTGACGTCTCAGCGATGCTGTTCGCCGTCTGGATGTGCCTGCTCTTTTTCGGCTGACGTCCGATCGCTACCCGGCCTGCAACCCAACCCAGACGTAATGCCTGCGTGACAGACTCCACGGTTGGTGGAGCGAGGATGACAATTCTGTGGACGCAGGGTTCGACCCTTGCAACCCTCGCCTCGGTTGAAATCGCTTGTCCACAAGGCTGGACCAGACTCACACGCCGAGGTAGGGACCTATGACAAAGGCTGAGCGAGCCTTCGTTTCAGTCAGCGCGAGGCTCAGGATGAGTCTCGCGTAGATCCGATGGCATCATGTCCACAAACCCTCCCCGGGGTTCTCAGGCGATCGCTCACTCTGCGCTCGAAAGGCTCCAAAGCCATTTCCAACACCAGACGCCTCTCGTAGCCAAGGAATCGGCGATCGACGTAGCGCTGAGGCGCGCAACGCTGTGCCTCAAGGTCAGCGCCAGCGAGGTGGCCGGCGACGATCCGACCGTGCGTGCAGCCCTGGACCTCATCATCGACAGATTGTCCTCGCACACCTTGCGAGCGTCGGACGTTTATGACTGTTTTCCAGGGTCTTCGTTTAGACGCCGGTTCGAGAGAGCCACGGGCAAAAGCGTCCGCAACTACATCGAGGACGCGAGGCTCTTGACGGCTATGGGCCTGCTCCAGGAGTTGGACGTCGAGATCTACCTGATCGCAGACTCGGTCGGCTACGAGCACTACGAGACGTTCTGTCGAGCGTTCAAGCGGGTTGTCGGCCTGGCCCCCTCGGAGTTTAGGGAGTCCATTCAGTAGCGCCACCATTCCCTGACGGCCTACTGTTAGGGATAACGTCAGCTCAAGGTGTTAGGGCGGATTGTTAGACAGAAGCCGGGTCCCATAACCCATCTTTGTAGGGTACAGCCGCCCTACCACCGTGACGATTCTCTCCGTTCAAGGACTACCGGGTCCATCAGGCGATCTCTCTCAGATCGTGGTCGAAGGGCGCGAGCCCTCGTCGCGCCGTGTCGAGGTCGTCGTCGACGTCGCCGGTCGCGAGATCACGCGTTCCGCCGACGTGCGTCGGGACGGGACGTGGACGGCCCGGTTCAGAAACTCCAAGACGTCGCTCCGAGGCTTCTCGTGCGACGCACCGATCACCGTTTGTGCCCACGACCACGAGGACACGACATCGTCCGCACGATGGAACGGGTCCCTGGACTGCAACAGCCTCGAGGACGAGGTCCTCAAGCTCAGGGAAGAGGTCGAGCCGGTGAACTCTCGAGGGGACTCGCCCGAGCCTGTGCTAGAGGGAGCGGATCAGCCGCTCGTCGTCGTGAGCCAGGGGTCCGCCGAAGGGACTTCGTCCCCCGTCACCGTACTCGTTTCGGGGACCGAGTCTGGGCCTCGAGGACACGACGACCGCCACGCCTCCGAGGAGCCGACCTCGAGGGCGCGCTATGACAACTCGAGGGCGCGCTATGACCATAGGACCGAGCCCGCACATCGAGACCGGGATGACGAACGTGTCGCCAGAGAGTCGACCTCGAGGACGCGCTACGACCGGACCGAGGCCAAGCCAGCCCCAGGAGGTCACGACAACCGGCAACCACGACCGACAGACCAAGGCCGCCGAGAGCCGCCGGACGACCATCGCTACGTTGCTAGGGAGCACACCTCGTGGGCGCGCCACGACCGTGAGACCGAGCCCGCGCGCAGAGACCACGATGCCCGGAGGGAGCCGACCTCGAGGTCGCGCTATGACCAGCCCGCACCTCGCGAGTACGACAGCCGGCAGCCGCATCGGGCAGACCGCGACCGCCGTGATCCGTGGGACGACGACCGCTACGTTACCAGGAGAGAGCCGACCTCAAGGGCGCGCTACGACCGTGGAGCCGACGCGCGTGGGGAGAGAATCGGAGGTCTTGATCGGGGACGAGACCTACTGACCTGGTCACGCTCCCATAGCGACCGCGGCTGGCGAGGTGGCGAGCGCGATCCTGAAGAGCGGCGGGCACGAAGTGCCCACGATGAAACTGAGCACCGTGCGCCACGCGAGCGCTACGCCTACGATCGCAGAGACGACCACAACCACAGCGAGCGGCCCGACGAGACGGATGTGGAGGAGAAAGACGACGAAAAGACGGATGACGATGGGTCCCCTGTCTGGCTCGGCAGCCTGTTGGCCACATCGACAGCAGCAGTCGTCGTGAGCATCGCCGCACAGGGGTACCCGATCCTCGTTGCGATAGCCGTCGCCGTCGTGATCCCGATCTCAGCTTTGTTCGCTGGCAAACGGTCTGGGCGTTCGTGGGGGATCTGGAGCATGTCGGGGGTCGGGCTCGGAGTGCTCGCGACGGTCGTGATGCTCCCGTTCGTCGACCTCGTTCAGATGGACGTTTACCTCGTGGCGGCCGGAGTCGCGGCGGCGGGAATCTTGGCCGGCGGCGTCCCAGCGTTCTTGTTCAGCTCTGACGACGACGACGACCAAGAAGAGTCGTGAGCGTAGACGCCCTCGACCTGTTACTCATCGGCACCGGACTCGTCGTGTCGGGCATTGGTCTCTGGGACCAGGCTTGGACCATCCTGGGCGAGGGCGGAGGGCCGATCACCCGCCGCGTCGCAAAGTCTGTACGGCAGACGTCGCAGCACATCTACCGGGTCCTTCCCCGGAGCCGCGTTCTCTCGATAGGAGGCGCAGTGGCGGTCGTGGCCACGGTCTTCTGCTGGATCTGGATCCAGTGGGTCGCGTGGACCCTCGTGTTCTCCGGCCTCGAGGTCGTCAACGCGACGACGAGCACAATGGCCAACGTCTGGGAGCGGATCTACTTCTCGGGGTACACGCTGAGCACGCTGGGAATCGGGAACGTGCAACCCAGGGGACCTGCGGCGTTGGTGCTCACGGCTGGCTCCTCGTTCGTTGGCCTGGTTCAGATCTCGTTTGCGATCGGGTACATCATTCCCATGATGGTCGCGGCGACCGACAAGCGGCGGATCGCGATCACGATCTCGTGCCTGGGCGAATCGAGCCGGGACGTGTTGGTCAACATGTGGGACGGGGACTCCTTCGAGGCGTTGCGTCACTACCTCGAGGCCATCACGCCCGAGCTCGCGTTCCTGGAGCAACGGCATCTGTCGTACCCGATCCTCGCCTACTTCCACAGTCACAAGAGGTCCGAGGCGATCGGTCCCAGCCTGGCCGTCCTGGATGAGACCGTCACGCTCCTGCAACGCGGCACCGCGGCGGGCGAGTGCGGGCACTTGGGGATTCCCAGCGGAACGCTCCACGCCGTCCGCCGCTCGCTCTCGACGCTCATCGAGACGCTCGCCACGGCGCTCGAGGCCTCCGGCGGGGACCTCCCACCGCCTCCCGACCTCGACCAGCTTCGAGACGCAGGGATCCCCGTCGTGCCCGATGCCCAGTTCGACCACGACCTCGAGGAGATGGAAGACCGCCGACGGACGCTCCTGTACCTCGTCGAGGACGACGGCTGGACGTGGGACGCGGTCGCTACTTCTGACACCGAGCGCGACGACGAACAGCTCTCGTCCCTTTATGACACCGAGGCCATATAGCCATGGAAAACGTAGACATCTCGGAAATCGCGGTCATGGTGTTCGTGGTGTGTTTGGGCCTCAGCACACTCATCATCGCGATCTCCATCGCGCACGTGTTCTGGACCTACACCAACTGACCGATGGACACCGACAACCTCCGCCTCATCCTCGAGGCCGTCGAGCAGATCTCGACGGAGCTCTTCTTCCTGTTCCTGCTGCGCATCCTAGAGGACTTCGTGACGCAAATGACGTTCTACGTCATCCTGATGATCTTCGCGTACAAGTGTTTCGCCCTCGCGTCCGCGCACCTCACCATCAAGCGGATGGGCGACAAGCTGGGGTACCACTGGCCCTATTCGAAAGCCGAGAAGCGGCGGTTGTACAAGATTTTCGACCGCGGCATCGAGGAAGATCCGGCCTTATCGAGCGACAGGACAGAGACGCTGTACGCCAGCGCCGAGTAGCCGTGGACACCGAGACCCTTCGAGTCATCGTCGAGGCCGTCACGCAGCTCTCGACCATGGTCTTCTTCGTCCTGCTCCTGGCTCTGTTCGCGAGCTACATGCTCGCGACCCTCTTCGCCCTCGACGTGCTCGCCATCCTCCTGGCTGCCCTGCTCCAGAGGTACGCGGAGCATCACTTGGCTATCCGCCCGATGGCTGAGCGCCTGGGCAGACCTCCACCCTATAAGCGAGGCGATCGAACTGCGGTGTACAACGTCTTTCTACGCGGCCTCGAGGCCGCGGGCGTGACGCCACCTTCAGCCCCACCAAACACCTCGGACCGATGACTAACCGTGCCCTTCTCTTTTCTGTCTTGGCGTCGTGCTCGATCTTCATCTTAGGGTGCGGCGGGTCTCAGGAGCCCGACGGCAACACCTCCAGGTCCAGCGCCATGAGCGACTCTTCGCGCGCCTCATCGGGCTCGGTCGCGGATTCGTCGTCGGGCTTTTTCTCGACGGCGCTGTCTTTCCTGCTCTCGAACCCTCGTCGTGACGAGCGAGAGAAGCCGGGGAGCGAGTGCTCGTCCGACACGGACTACACCGGGCGCTCGCTTCCGTATCACTCCCTCCCCATCGACAACGGGAACGACTTTAACACGACGAACGAGGCGTTCCAGACCAGTTCGCCAGACGCCCAGACGCCGTACGTGACGTACGCGAGTTGGGACCCGTGCCACATGTACTTCGGGATGACGGGGTCGGCGGTCGGGGCGGGAGACTGCGAGGGCGGGGACTGCCCCGTCATCGACCGAGCGGAGTCCCCATACCGCTACTGGATGCTGTACCTCAACACGGACCCCCAGGGGACGGCGGGCTCCGTACAACCTCGCTCGAACGGCCCGACTCCAGAGCGGCTTCCGTTTCGTGCGGACTACCTGATTGAGATCCGGCTCGACGGCGTCACGTCGCAGACGGGCGACGGGTATACGTACCAAGGAAATGCGCAGTTGTACAGTCGCACGAGCGATTGGAGTGTTGGCCTCGAAGAGTCGTGGGCTCCGCAGGGTCGGAGTGGGATCGATATCGGCGACAACAGTTCGTCGAACTTCATCGAGGTCGCGATCGACCGAGGCGCGCTCGGTAACCCGTGCGCAGTCGAGGTCGTCGGGTGGGTCGCGGACACGAGGGCGGACACGGCGTTTGCGTACTGGCCCCCGCCTCGGGGCTTCCAGCCCAATGGTCACACGGCTGCGTTGTTCAACCCTAACCCAACGAGCTCTTCCACTCAAACCGGTTCAGCCCGGACTCCTTCCGATCGGAACTCCTCCCAGACCGGTTCCACCCAGACCGACACGACGACGAGGGCGACCCCGAGGTTCGCGACGACCGAGCCGGACCCGACGACGCTCGACTCCGTCGAGGTCTCGACGCCTCGTCTGGCCATGTCCGACTCGCTCGTCCTCGACGTTCACGGCTTCGTCTTGACGTCCGGCCAACAGCCCAACGCGAGCGGCAACCTTAACCGGACGGACTACAGCCAGGCCGAGCCCGGCTGCACCGGGTCGGAGCGGTCCTAGGCCTTCTCGCGCGACTCGACGGCCTCGAGGGCGTGGTCCAGCACGCCAAGGTGAAGGCGGACCTGGTCCTCGAGGGGCGGGCACGTGATCCCGAACCGCGCCACCCAGGGCTGCAGCGACCGCTCCTCCGCCGCGTCCTCGAGGACGGACGGCATCTCGGCCTTGAACGCCTGCAGGGACTCGGCGACGCCCGGCCTCGAGGACGGCGCTAAACGAAAGAGAGGGAGTTCTGTGACCACAGACAGCGTCTTGCCGCCGGACGTGGTAGCCGCCTGCTCCATCGAGGACGACCGGAACTTGGCGGCCGTCTCGGGATCGCCGATCTCGAGGAAGTGCTCGCGCATGGCGGAGCCTCGTGGCGTAGACCAGAAGCCGGGGCCGGCGTAGACGAAGCCTTTGTCGCCTCCGCGGTCGTGGTCGTGGAGAGGCAGGCCCGCTCGGCGCGCGGCCTTGGTGAAGCCGTCCCGGAGACCTGAGGACGCGTCCGAGACCAGCCACTCTTTCTCGATGAGGAGCAACGCGCCCTCGGAGAATCCCATCCCGTGCAGGCTCGCGTGGAGCGCGACGGGCGAGCCGTCGAATAGGAACGCGGTCGCCGCCTCGTTCTCGACGCGCAGGTCGGGGTAGCCGAACTCGAGGTCGCGGCCGGGCGGCTCACGGCGTCGGCCGCGGAGGTAGTGACCCAGCGATTCCGCCGGCCTCGATGCGTCCCACGTTCCGATCCACGACCGGTTGCGCGCCTCGCCGTCGGGGTTGAGGTGCGGGATCACGCGGAAGGTGAACCGCTCGAACACGTCCTCGAGTCCGCCGCCTTCGGCCCCCCAGCCCCGAGCGGCCAGCCCCTCCAGGACGAACGCCCTCAACGTTTCTGGACCGACAGGTTCGTCCGCGTGGGCGCCAGCCACGAGCGTCACCAACTGCGGCCCCAGCCCCATCATGACGCCCGCGATCGCTCTCCCTTCCTCACTCTCGCCGACGACCTCGAAGGTCGCGAGGTCGGGGTTTGCCAAGCACGCGTCCTCGAGGTCGGCGAACACCTCGTGGGAGGTGTGGAAGCGTGTCGGCGCCTCGAGGTCGGACAGCGTCACGAGGTCGCGAAGGCGTTGGCCAAGGCGACCGCCCACTCGACCGCGCCCTCGATATCGGCCGGCGTCGGGCCGCCGTCGATGCCGTGGAGAGGCGCGGCCTCGAGGGCGCCGCACGACGTCAGGAGGTCCACGAGATTGATCGCGGCCGTCTGGTAGTACGGGTCGTAGTCGCGGTCCCCCAAACCGCACACGCCGAACCGGGCGCCCTCGAGGGCGGGGCGGATGCTCTCGAGAGCGTCGATAAAGTCGACGGCGTTGTCGGGGAACGTGCCGTCCGACCACGTGCAGGTCACGGCCACGATCTGGTCGTGGTCCTCAAGGAGCTCGGGGTACGCCTCGGCCATGTCCAACAGGTGGACGGCGAAGCCGAGGTCACCCAATCGGTCTCCGATGGCGTCGGCGACGATCTCCGAGTTGCCGGTCTGGGTCCCGACCAAGATCAGGATATCGGGCCGGGCGGCGCTGAGGTCGAGCACAGATGGGGACGATCGAGGTCGGAGAGAGCCGTCCCTCTCCGGCCTCGAGTCGGCTAGTCCTCGGGGTCGAGGATGTGATCGATGCGGGCGCGAAGGTCGAGCACGTGGTAGCGCTCGGCCTGCTCGTCGTCGCCACGGTAGCGTGCGACCGCGTCCTCGAGGTCGGCATCGAGGGCGAGCAACGCGCCGCGGGCGAGCGGGCGAGCCTCGGACCGCTCGATGTCCTGGGGACGGTACCCGTACGCGACGCTCACGAACTGGGGCGGGACCGACGCCGGGGAGCCGGTGAGGATGTCGCCCAGGCGGTCGACGTAGGCGCGCTGCAAGGCACGGCGCGCGGGGTCGATCTCTCGACCGCCACCGATCTCCTCAAACAGACCGGACTGCAAGTCGTCCATCATCTCGGCCGCCGGGTAGGCGTCGTCTTTAAGCCACTCGGCCTCTGCGAGACGGCCCAAGCGCACGGGATCGAGGACGCGGTTGAGCGCACCTTCTTGGAGCCGCTGGATGCGGTCCGACGTGCCGGCGGGCTCGATTAACGAGAGAAGGTCCGAGTCCAACAACCAGTCCGGCGTGCGGAATCCCTCTTCGACCAGGAAGCGCACGGCCGACCGCTGGCGGTCCGCGTCGACGGGCTCGTAGACGGCGCCGTCCTCACCGACCATCTTGGGGTCGATGGTTACGCCGCCGATCTGGCGGCCGACGTGACCGAGGTAGCGCGCCCACTGCCCGACGACCTGACCGTAGAGCTCGTCGAGGTTGTCGTAGCCCTCGCCGTCTTCGGTCGTCCACTCGCGCAGGCGCGGGACGATCCGCTTGAGGTTGGCCAGGCCGAGCTCGGAGGCGTACACCGCATCGTCACCCAAGTCCTCGCTCTGAGAGCGCGGGTCGACCGGGTCGAAGGTTTGGGCGCCGTACCGCAGGGCGAGGTCCCCCCTCGTCTCCATCACCATGTCCTTCAGCATCTCGCGCTCTTCCTCTTCGCTGTCGGCGTCGGGGAAGTAGGTGTACCCCCACTTGACGGCCCAAATGTCGTACTCGCCGACGCGGGGCATGAACTGGGTCACGCCGTCGCCGGGCTGGGCGATGTAGTTGAACCGGGCGTAGTCCATGATCGAGGGCGCCGTGCCGTGCTCGGTCGTGAACGTCGGGCTGCGCAAGCTGTCGACCGGGTAGGCCGCCGACGAGATCCAGTTGTGCGGCAGCCCGAGCGTATGCCCCACCTCGTGGGCCGAGACGAACCGGACCAACTCGCCCATCACCTCTTGCCGGAACTCAGGCGCACGGGCGTCCGGGTTGACTGCGGCCGTCTGGACGAAGAACCAGTTGCGCAACAGGTTCATCACGTTGTGGAACCAGCCGATGTCGGACTCGATGATCTGACCCGAGCGCGGATCGTGGACGTGCGGGCCGAACGCGTTCTGGACGTCGGACGGGAAGTAGCGGATGACGGAGTAACGGGCGTCCTCCGGGCTCCACGTCGAGTCGTCGGGTGCGTCGGCGGCGCGGATGGCGTTCTTGAAGCCGGCGGCCTCGAAGGCGACGTTCCAGTCGCGGACGCCCTGCTTGAGCGGCTCGCGCCACTCCTCCGGCGTAGCGGGGTCGATGTAGTACACGATGGGCTCAACGGGCTCGACAAGCTCACCGCGAGCGTAGGCCTCCATGTCACTTGGGACGAGCTGCCAGCGCGTGATGTAGCGGCGCTGCTCGGCGCGCTGGGCTGGGATGCCGTAGTCGGTCTGCTGGATCGAGAAGTAGCCGACGCGCGGGTCGTAGCGTCGAGGCCGCATGGGCTCCTCAGGGAGCAGCACCATCGAGTGCGCCATCTCGACGGAAAGCGTCCCGGTCGAGGCATTGGCCGGCGGCTCCGACGACTCGTAGGTCAGGACCGAGCGGATCTCGACGTTCTCAGGGAACGCCATCGCCCTCGCCAGGAACGAGCGGTCGCCGTCGACGCGGCGAACCTTGAACTGCTCACGCGCACCCTGGGGCAGGCCGAAGACCGGCGTGTCGCCCGTGAACGTGTCCGTCATGTCGACCACCATCGAGGTCGAGTCGGTGCCGAGCGCGAGGATCGGGACGCGAGCGATGATCGGCTCGAACTGGGCGTCGCGGACCGCCTGATAAATCGGCAGGCTGTCGGCGGCGACGCTGGCGTAGCGGATGGTGCGGAGCAAGACGTGGTCGCCCTGACGCTCCCACCGGACGGCCTGGGTGTTGACCTTGATGCCGCCATACTGGAACCCCTCGGTCGTGCGCGCGATGCGGCTCACGATCAACATCTCACGGTCCAGGAGGTCGTCGGGGATCTCGAACAGGAGCTTGGCGCCGTCGTCCTCGAGGTGGACGTCGAACATGCCCTCGTCCGTCACGGCGTCGTCGGTGACGATCTCGTCGAAGGGCTTCATGTCGCCGTCCGAGCTCGACGACGAGTCGTCGGAGGGGTCCACGACGGGAGACGTTGACGAGCAGCCGGCGGCAACGAGGAGGCCGGCTAAGAGAAGCAGTCGAGTCATGGGCGTTGGGGGTTAGCGTGCCACGCCGCTTCGGACGGCGATCAGTCGGTCGGTAAACGTACGAGGGTCGCTGAGGTAGACGTAAGCCGTAAAGAGGGACGGCGCGCCGAGACCTTGCGAGATGCCAGGACCGCCCGTGTAGCCGTACACGTAGCGGCCTTGCTTGATGCGAATAGTCCCTTGATAAAGACCCGCGGCGGCGTCCCACATCAGCTCGGCGTTGGGCACCCTGCGCCATCCGTTAAACGAGCCGGTCACGTAGACGCGCCGCGCGAGCTGCCGGCCGTTGGGAGGGACGAATCGGAAGACGGTGTCGACGTACTGCCCATCCGTGTCGACCTGGCCGACGTCGCGGTAGACCGTCGACAAGAGCGGGACCGCGGCGATCACGGCCTGGCGCACGTCGCCCCCGAACTCGGCGAAGTCCGCGTCGAGGACGGCGATCGGCGGCACGGCGGCGCGGTCGACCTCGATGACCTGGTCGTTGATGGACAGGAAACCCAAGTCGACCTCGAAGAGCGCGTCTTGCTCGGGGAAGGCCTGGTCGCGCGGCAGGAAAAACTGAAAGAGCGACAAGTCGATCAGGTTCGGCTCGGGGGCGCACCGGAACTGGTCGGTCCGCCCGTTGCGTGCGAAGCACACGGTGTAGAACGAGCCGTCGAACTCCTGCAAACGCGCGTTGGGTCGCAGCCGGGCCGCGGGCTGGACGGCGAACCCGACCGCTCCGCCCATCACCGTCGATCCGAACTCGAGGTCGACCTCGGCGAGCTGCTCGGTGACGAAGAACGGGATCTCGAACAAAAGCTCGCCGGCGAGCGTGCGGACGATCGCGCGGTAGTTGCCGCTGACCTCGAACCCGATCGTGTTGTTCGGGAAGTCGTAGGTGTAGTGGACGTAGGGCAGCGACGACGCGGCGCTCGAGCGCTGGAAGTCCAAGATGTCGTCCCGCTCGAAGCTGGTCATGAACTCCGATGGGAGCAGGTCCGGCTGGCCGATCAGGTTCGTGTGCACGAACGAGATCTGGAGCGCCTCGCCCACGTCCTGTCCTAGGATGTCGAACCGGAGCCGGAGTTGCTCGCTGCCCTCGAGGGACAGGATTGGCAGCGTGGCCTCGTCGCCACGCGAGTGCAATTGAAGCGCGCCGATGCGCTCGTCCTCGATGACGGTCTGCCCCGGCTGGCGCGTCGGCGTCGGCGTGGGCGGGTCGACCTCGAAGCCCTCCTCAGGGAGCGCGCAGCCGGCCAGGACGAGGAGAGCGATCAGGAGCGCACGAGGCGAGGGCATCCAGGACGGGCGGTTGAAGATCGAAGATAGGTGGGAGCCGCCTACGGGATTGCCGCCATTCGGAGCGCCTCTCATCGTCCTCGAGGACGGGAGCCAGGCTCGTCGGACCCGACACCCTGAACGCGTCCGCGAGACCGGCGCGGAGGGCATCGCCGGCCTCGAGGGCGCCAGCTCGGTACGCGATCCGCGACTGCAAGAACCGGGCGACGCGCGACGCCTCGGTCGTGTCGTCCTCGAGGCACCACGTGCTCGCCAGCCGCCAGGCTCTCACGGGCTCATCGAGGGCGGAGAACCGAAGCGCGGCCAAGACGGGATCCGCGTCGACGAGTGCCTCGGGGACGTCGAAAGGCGACGCGGCCAGGACGTCCCGAACGACCTCGGCCTCGAGGGCGCGGCGGCGCGAGATCCCAAGCCGGCTGACCGCGTCTACGGCGGAGAGCGAGTCGACGGCCTGCTGGTACGTTCTCGAGGACGGGAGGCCTGCAACGGCTTGGAGGTCGGCGAGGTGCAGCAGGGTCGCGGGCGTCGTGAGGGTGTCGACCAGGGCGCGAGCCCGTTCGAGGTCGGCGGCGGAGACCACGCCGCCGAGGGCCAGGCG
>NZ_JBARYR010000494.1:0-11300 GCF_049648075.1 Rubrivirga sp.
CCACCGTCGCCCCCCGTCCGCCAGCCGCGCCCTCGAGGACGGCACCCGAAGGCGGCGACGGTGACGCGGCCTCCTCCGACCGCGTCGTGCTCGCTTCCCGAGCCACTCCGCCCACCGACGACGTTTAACCCATGGCCTCCCCCAAGAAAGCGGCGCTCGGCAAGGGCCTGAGCGCCCTCCTCCCCTCTCAGCCGGACGCGGGCGACGAGCCGGGATCTCGCACGCGGCTCTACAACTTCGAGGAGCGCCGCCGCTTGGCCGGCCGCGTCGCCGACCTCGAGGTCGACGCGATCCGGCCGAACCCGTACCAGCCGCGAAAGGACTTCGACGAGGCCGCCCTGGACGAGCTCTCGTCCTCGATCGCGCAGCTCGGCATTATCCAGCCTCTGACGGTTCGCTCCCTCGGCGACGGCCAGTACGAGCTGATCTCGGGCGAGCGGCGACTCCGCGCCTCGAGGCGGGCGGGCCTCAAGAAGGTCCCGGCCTATGTGCGCGAGGCGGACACGGAGGAGATGCTCGAGATGGCCATCGTCGAGAACGTCCAGCGCGAAGACCTCAACCCCGTCGAGGTCGCACTCGGCTACCAGCGCCTGATGGAAGAGGTCGGGCTGACCCAGGAGCAGGTCGCGCAAAAGGTCGGCAAGAGCCGGCCGACGGTCGCCAATGCCATCCGCCTTCTCAAGCTTCCGCCGCGCGTCCAGGCCTCGCTCCGCGAGGGGACGGTGTCGTCCGGCCACGCCCGTGCGCTCGTCGGCGTCGAGGACGAGTCCGAGCTCCTCGATTTGCACCGCTCCATCTTGGACGACGGCTTGTCCGTCCGTGACGTGGAGGAGCGGACGCGCGCGCTGCGGAAGGGCGAAGATCCGACACCGGCCCCGTCGGCGTCCTCGCCCCAGAGCGACGGGCCGGCCTTGGCGCCACGCGACCGGCTGCAGATCGACGCGTTCGAGGATCGCCTACGGTCCCATGTCTCTAGCCGCGTTCAGATCAAGCATCGCGTGAGCGATGGCGGGGGCGTCATCGAGGTCGCGTACTACTCCGTGGACGACCTCGACCGCGTCGTGAACCGCCTGACGGAGGGATAGCGTCGTGCGCGCCCTCGCGCTCTCAATGCTGGTCTGCAGCGCGGCGTCGGCTCAGCCTATCGCGACGGACTCGACGACCTCGAGGTCGCCGCGGACCGCGGTCACGAGATCTCTGCTCGTCCCCGGCCTCGGCCAGCTCTATAACGGCGAGCCAGTCAAGGCTCCGATCGCTGCCGCACTCGTCGTGGGCGCGTTGGTCTACGCCGTCGACCGGCAGACCGAATACGTGAGGTTTCGACGCGCGACCCTGTTCGCTGGCTGCGAGCAGGACCCCGACTCGACGCCGGACCGCGTCGAGATCTGTCTCGACGCACCGGACTATCGCGACGAGTGGGAGGCGCTGGGCTCACCCCTGTTCACGTCTCTACGACCCGTTCGAGATCGGGCTCGTGGCCAGCGCGACGTGAGCTACCTGCTGGTCGGCGTCGCCTACGCCCTCCAGGCGCTCGACGCCTACGTCGCGGCGGAGCTCTCGGACTTCGACGTCAGCGAGGACCTGACCGTCGTCCTCGAGGTCGCGCCGCGTCGGGCCGGTCTCTCTCTACGCGTCGGGTTGTAGCCACGACCTCGGGGCCTGATACGACTCGTCCTCGAGGACGCGACCGCGCACTCGAGGACGAGAGGTAGAGTTCTAGTTCGAGCAGATCGAGCGCAGCGTCTGCCGGCGGTCGGACAGCGTGTCGCGCCACCGGTTCTCACCCACCTCGTCGTCGCCGACGAAGTAGTCCCACCGCTCGACGGTCTCCTCCTGGAGCAGGATCGGCGTGGTCATGTGGGCGGTCCGCTTGAGAAGTGGCTGGAGCCCCATCTGGTGGACAAACGTGATCTTGCAGTCGCCCTCCTCGACGCGCCGGACGGAGAGCCAGTTGTCGCCACAGACGTGGCAGGTATAAAAACGAGCCTCGTGGTCGTCCGTGAGGAGGTCGATGGCATCTGGCTCGTCGGGCTCGAGCTCCATCGGGAGCATCGAGTGAGATCCGCAGGCCTTGCACTGGAGACGGTCCATGTCAGTTCAGAGAATGCTGTTGGAGGATAACGGATCAGAGCAGATTGTCGCACGGTACGCGTTCGTCTTCACCCCCCCTTTCCGGCCCCTTCGTGGCACGTCCGACCCGCGTTGACCCCTACCTCGCCGAGCTCCTCGCGGCCCCTCGCGGCCTCGAGGTCGAGCCCTTGCGAGAGCGACTCACGGTCGCGTCGTACAACGTGCATCGGTGGGCGGGGGTACGGGGTGGGCGGGCCTACGACCCGGAGAAGGCGTCCCTCGTGGTATCGGAGGTGGGAGCTGATGTTCTAGCCCTTCAGGAAGTTTTGAGGCCCGTCGACGGCGC
Organism: Rubrivirga sp.; assembly: GCF_049648075.1. Classification (GTDB taxonomy): domain Bacteria; phylum Bacteroidota; class Rhodothermia; order Rhodothermales; family Rubricoccaceae; genus Rubrivirga. The sequence goes on from NZ_JBARYR010000494.1 coordinate 2,417, forward strand.
CGATCCTCTGGCAGATCTCGCTCGCTCGCTGGGCTTTCACCTGGCGTTCGTCGTGACGCGGATCCACCGACGGGGAGAGTTGGGCAACGCGGTCTTGTCGAGGTGGCCGCTGTCGGGCGCCCACGCGATCAACCTGTCGTTCGGGCCTCTCGAGCGACGCGCGGCCTTGGCCGTCCGAGTCGGAGGAAGCGCGCGGAACGTTCAGGTCGCAGCCACGCACCTTGCCTTGGTAGACCGGACGCGGTCGCGCCAGGTCCGAGCCCTCCTCGATCACCCTCAGCTCGCAGGCGGACCCACCGTCCTGCTCGGGGACATGAACGCGTGGCGACCGACGAAGGCCAGCCGCCAACTCGACGACCACTTTCGAGAGCGGCACCACAACGCGTCCTGGCCCCCTTCCTATCCATCCGTGCGCCCGGTCTTGGCCCTCGACCGGCTGTATGCGAGAGGGATGCGTGTGCTCTCGCTCGAGACCCACACCAGCGACGCCGCGCGCCGGGGCTCCGACCACCTGCCGATCGTCGCACGTCTCGAACTCGAGGACGCTCAGGCGGACACCGCGGACGGCATCTGATATCGTCCTCGACGCGCGACGACCACGAGCGCGCCGCCGAGTCCCAGCAGAATCAAGCCGACCAGGCGTCACCGCCACTGCCATCCCGAAAACGGGTCGAGCGACTCTGGGGCCGCAGAGACAGAAACCGTCCAGGCTCACGCGACGAACGCCTCCCCGACCGGCAGTGTCCCTGCCGCGTAGCGGCACTCCCCCCAAAATCGTGACGGGCCAGCTGATCTCGTCGGACGACGCGAGCACGGCAAACCCGACCTTCAGCGCTCCACCCTCGAGGACGGGTCTACAGTCTGAACGCATCCCTCCAAAGCGGTAGCGCCCACGGCAACATCGGCAGGCCACGCCTGACCGGGATTGGAGTCGGGGAAGAGGAGTCCGTTGGCTACGCCGGCCTCACGGCTCTCGAAGACGGCTCGGAGCCGGGCGCATCGGGTGCGGAGTCCGGCCGCGTCGGCCTCGAGGACGCGACGGAGCGTGACGACGCCCGTTTGTAGGCGCGTCGTGCAGCCGTCGTAGAACAGGCCGTGAGGGAATTCGCCGGTAGCGCCGAAAGGATCGCGGGACCAGGGCGCTATCACGAGTCGAGTGCGGACCGAGCGCCCTCGAGGGCGTCGCCCCTTGGCGCGTCGGTGGCGTCGCTGGACGGACGGCTTTTGAACCCGACGTCGGTCCAGGCGATCCCGGTGAGCGCGAACACACATCCCTCTGGGAGGAGTCATGCATCGATCGCGGCGGCCTTTGTCTCGAGGTCGGATGACGGCTAGCGCAGCGACGCGATGGCCCGCTCACGCGTCGCGGCTATGGAGTAGTCGGAGCGGCTCAAGACCCGCAGTCGCGCCCCCGGATCGCGGCGATGCCCCACAGCAGCGCCCGCTTTACTCGACCACGCGCAGGAATCTCTCGACGTGCTCGACCACGTCCTTCTGACGGTCCTCCTGCAGCACCAGCATCTCCTCTCGGAAGTGGAGCTCGAACGCGCCTGTGACCGGTACGGCCGACAGGCGCTCGAAGGTCAGCGAGTCGCCGGGGAGCACGAGCGTCCCGCGGTCGTCACGGAACGACGTGTGGACGACGTACTCGCCGCCGGTCTCGAGGTCTGTGATGCGCACGGGAGTGAACGGTAGAGAGCGTAGAACGTCGGCCTCGAGGCCGAGAGGACACGGGTGGGACGACGCGGCGTCCTCGAGGACGGCTACGGATCGAGCGGCAGCCGTCCCGACCCGATCTCCGAGCCCAACAACTCGTCCGGGATCCCGAACGCGTCGACCAGATCGACGGAGAGCGGGCGCAGGCGAGTTAAGACGCGGTTTACCTGGGTCCGAATCGCCTTCGCGACCGGTGCGTCGATCAGGTTCTGCTCCAGGAACCAGCCCCGGTCGCGTTCAAGATGCTCGAGAGCGTAGAGCGCGCAGGTGAGGCCGAGGACGGTCTTGGTCTGCTCGTCCTCGACGGTGTCGACCGCGTCCTGAAAGGCCTCGAGGACGAGGCGCTCCGAGTGCGCCGTCGCGAGTGTGAGCAGGTGGTCCTGGACCTCGACGAAGGCCTCGAACGAGTCCATCCCCTTGTCGATCCGGCTCTTGAGACGACGGGCCACCTGGACGAGCAAGATCCGCTCGCGGCGCTCGAACAGCGCCCGGTGCCAGTCCCCGTCCATCAAGTGATCGCGGCCCCGGTTGCGACGGGCCAACGGGTTGACTTCGCCCAGGCGGACGTCGGCCTGGTCTCGGAGGTAGCGCAGCAGGCCCCACGCGTTGAGGTCCGAGAACTCCTGCTTGTACCCGTTCAGCAAGCCCTTGGCGACTTGGAGTTGGAGGACCGTGTTGTCGCCCTCGAAGGTGGTGAAGATGTCGGAGTCCGCCTTGCGGTGCGCGATCCGGGCCGACCACCGGAAGCCTTCGCCGCCGCACGCCTCCCGCGCCTCCTGCAGCGACCGCGTACCGTGCCACGACGCCATCGTCTTGAGCGCCGCCGCGCGCGCCTCGATCTCGCGCGTATCGCTCCCCGGAGGCAGCGACGCGAAGTCGCGAGCGAGCCCATCGAGGGCGAACGACAAGCCATAGCTCGTCGCGACGAGCGGCAGCAGGCGACGCTGGTGGCTGAGATAGTCCATGATGACGACCTCCTCCCCGCCCGCCGGGCCGAACTGCCGACGGCGGTTCGCGTACCGGACGGCGACCGTCAGCCCCGCCTTGGCCGCGCTGTTGCCCGCGGCGCCGACCGCGATCCGGCCGCCGACCAGCGTTCCGAGCATGACGAAAAACCGCTTGCCCGCGCTCGGGATCGGACTCGTGTACTCGCCCTCCGCGCTCACCTGTGCGTAGCGGCTCAACAGGTTCTCGCGTGGGATCCGCACCTCGTCGAACCAGAGCTGGCCATTATCGACGCCGTTCAGCCCCATCTTGTGGCCGCTGTCGTTGATGCGGACGCCGGGGAGGGTGCTCCCGTCTTGGCCCCGGATCGGGACGACGAACGCGTGGACGCCGAAGCCCTCGCCCTCGATGACGAGTTGGGCAAAGACCGTGGCCTGCTGACCGTGGCGCGCGGCATTCCCGATCCACTCTTTATGGTCGTGGTCCGTCGGGGTGTGGATGACCCACTCATCGGTCGCGGGGTCGAGCGTGGCGGTCGTCTCCAGTTCGCGGACGTTGGAGCCGTGGCCCCGCTCGGTCATGGCGAAGGCGCCGGGCAGCTCGAGCGTCCCGATGCGGGGCAAGAGATCGCGCCGCTGCTCGTCGTTGCCGAGCGCGTTGACGCTCCCGCCCCATAACCCAAACTGGACGCCGAACTTGACGACCAGGCTCAGGTCATGCGTCGCGATGATCTCGAACGCCGCGATAAACTTGTCGATGTCGGCCTCGCCGCCGGCGTAGTCCGGGTAGGCGAGCGCTCCGATGCCTTGGTCCGCGAGCAGCTGCGTCCACTCGAGGACGAGGTCGCGGTACTCGTCGTTCGAGATGCCCGGCTCGGGGTAGGCGAACGCCGGGTCGCAGAGCAGACGACGGACGCGGTTCTTGACGTCGGCGTTGGGGCCGTCGAGGAGGGCCTTGACGGCGTCGACGTCGAAGCCCGGCGGCACCCTCTTCGGTTCGACCGGATCGGGTCGCTCCTCGAGGAGATCGCGGACGGCCTCCTCGCCGACGATGCCGAGGACGTCCTCGATTTCGCCGAGGGCGAGCCGCGCCTCGGGCGGCAGTCCAGCGCCGTCGCCTCCCGACGCGAGCGATCCGAGGTCGGCGCCGAGGTCGGCGAGCGACTTTTGCGCCACGTCCGGGATGTGGTGCGCCGCGCGACGGATAGCCCGGACCCAGCGGAAGTACGTCGTCGCGTCCGGCGGAGAAGCCGGGTCGAGCCACGCTCCGAGTTGGGCGCGGTCGCCGTCCGTTAGCCAGTCCTCGTCCTCGAGGCGGCGGTGGACAGCGGCGATCTCGGACGGCATCAGTAGTCCGTCGGCCCACGCGACGTAGAGGAACGGGAGGACCGACGCGACACCTCGGGAGAGGTCGTCGAGCGGGGGGCCGCCGGGGTCGGAATCGGCGATGATGGTGTCGGCCATGGGTCCAGGTGCGGTTCCCTCTCTAAACCGGCGGAATCGGGAAAGGATGCCCTGACCCAAACTTTCACTCGAGACTGAAACCCGTCGACCTCGAGCTCTTCACCACCGCGGAGCGCGTTCCGGCGTCGTGGCCAACAGCGCGAAGTAGCTCAGGCCCCGACGCGCTGGCTGGTAGGTCAGCCGGCGGCGGAGGAGCATCTTGTTGGTGCTCCCGTCCGTCAGCCAGATCCGCAACGCCACGCCGTCGACGGTGGGCCGCTCGACCGGCTCGTCGCCGACCTCGACGCGGATCGGATTGCCCTCTTGCGTGAACGCGATGCGCCACGCCGGGACCGTCGCCGGGTCCGCGGCGGCCGCCTCGAGGCCGAGCCACGGGTAGCGCTCGAGCAGGTCGAGCGGCTGTCCGCCCGGCAGGTCGATGACGTAGCCTTCGTCGAGGCCGGCGACGAACTCGGGGAACGTCAGGCCGGGGTCGTCCTCGAGGGCGAGGTAGAGCTGAGCGGGTGGGAAACCGGTCAAGTTGGTACCGAAAAAGCGCCCGTGGATGTTCGAGCCCCCGAAGTACTCGTCGAACCAGACGGGCTGGTTCTCGTTGACCATCATCGCGATCTCGAGGTGGACGTGCGCGCGGGCGCGGCCCAGGCCACGGCCGGTGTAGCCCATCTTCCCGATCGGCTCGCCCTGCTCCACGACGTCGCCCTCGACGGCGTAGACGTCGGACAGGTGGGCGTACAAGCTGTAGACCGGGCTGTCGCTCCAGTCGTGCTCGAGGACGACGTACTTGCCGTAGCTCGAGGCGCCCGCGCTCGAGTTGGCGTAGGCCACGCGTCCTCGGTCGATGGCCACGACGCTGTCGACCGGCTCGCCGGCGTTGTCCCGCCCGACCGGCGCGATGTCGATCCCCTCGTGGACGCGCCGAAAGGTGCGGCGCCCGAAGATGGTCGGGACGGGATCGCGGACGAACCCGTACTGGCCTCCCTCCCACCGCTCCTCTCTCATGCTGTCGATGGCCATGTCGAGGCGCATGTAGAACTCGTCGGGCTCGCCCCGGAGGAGGGCGTCGTTCGAGGTGGGTAGCACGAGGGACAGGCCGGTGCCCTCACGCTGGGGAGCTGGAACTGCTGGCTCGTCCTCGAGGTCGGCATCTGCGTCGGCGTCCTCGAGTGTGGTCGCGGCTGAGCGCGGCGACGACGAGTCCGGGGACCCGCAGCCGACGGCGGTCATGAGGAAGACGAGAGAAAGGAGCCGCATGCCGAACCGAGAAGAGGCCGTGGTACTCCGGGTCAGGCGGGGCCCGTTCCTTGGGAGCGGTATGATCCGGGCGAATCCGCGCCGCGGCGACCGCGTCTCCCAAACCTCCATCCCCCCGTCTCGTGCAACGCGCCATCATCATCGCCGTCCTGGGCCTCCTGGTCGCCCTTTTATCTCTTATCACGGCCATGTTCGCGGCGTTCACACCGGCCATCCCGACCGCTCAGATTCGCGAAGAGGAGCGTCAAGGACGAGCCTCCTATGACGAAGCGACGCTGCTGAACCACATGGTCAACATGCAGCGCTACATCGAAAAGGCGGCGCTGTCGGCGGAGGCCGAGAACTGGGAGCTGACGCAGTTCTACGCCGAGAAGATCGACGAGCGGGCCACCCGCGTCATCGACGGAGGCTACATCGTGGACGGGATCGACGTGAGCGCGATCGCCGCCGAAATCGCGGACCCACGGGCAACGGCCTTGGCCGAGGCGGCGGCCACCCGGGATCGCGCTCGGTTCGACGAGGCGTACGACGTCATGGTCGACGGCTGCAACGCGTGCCACGGCCGCTCCGGCTACCCGCTGATTCAGATCCGGCGGCCGGACGCGGCGGCCTACCCGTCGCAAGTGTTCGAGACGCCCGCGAGCCAGCGGGCACGGCAGTAGCCGCTCGTCCTCGAGGACGAACGCGGCGCCGACCCTTCGCATGAAGCGGTACCCGTCCCGTTGGCGCCCTCGAGGACGCTACCGTCGCAGCGTCCCGTCGCGGATCTCGCGCACCAGCCCATCGAGGCCGTAGACCGTCGCGAGCGCCTCGACCACGAGCCGCGTGTCCACCATCACGTTCCGACCCCGAGTCGGGTCGTAGATGTAGTCCCGGACCAGGCCCTCGATGGTGCGGTCGAAGTTGAGCCCGACCAGTTCGCCGGCGCGGTTGACCGTCGGAGAGCCTGAGTTGCCGCCGATCGTGTCCGAGGTCGACGTGAAGTTGACCGGCGTGGAGAGATCGAGCGCGCTCTCGGCCTCGAGCCAGCGCGGGGGCAGGTCCCACTCGCACGGGTCCGAGGCGCCGCTCGAGCAGAAGCTGTGGTACCGGTCGAAGATGCCGTACATCGTCGTCATCGGCGGAGCGAGGGTCCCGTTGTACGGGTAGCCCGCCACGACGCCGTCGGTGAACCGGAGCGAGAACGTCGCGTCCGGCGGGACCGCGTTGCCGAAGGCGGCGAACCGGGCTTGGCCAAGTTGACGGGCCAGGTCGGCCTCACGAGCGCTGAACCCGGCGCTCGCCGACTGAAACTCCTGGATCGCGGGCAGCAGCCCGCGCACCAGCGCCACGGCCGGGTCGTATTCCGCCTGGGCCGGATCTGCGCTTGGCTGCGCGGCTTGCGAGGTCGACAACAGACGGTCCGCCGCCGCCGCCGCGGACTCGCCCTCGAGGGCGGCCGGCAAAGCCTCGTCCAGATCGGCGTAGTACCGACGGAGCGCAGCCACCTCGGCCTCGAGGTAGGCCCGCTCGAGGTCGGCGGCAGAGGCTTCGATCTCTGACGAGTCCTCGCCCCGCACGAGCGCGAGCGCCCGCTTCATCAAGGCCGAGCCATAGGCGCGGTTGAACAGACCCGGGAAGGTGCGGTAGGCTGGGGCGAGCTCTCGTTTCTCAGCCTGGAGCGCCGCCATCTCGTCGATCAGCGCCGACGCCTCGGGACTGGCCGCACGGAAGTCCCGCTCGCCGGCCGCACGGCGGGCAACCACGTAGTCGTCTTGGAGGCCGCGGAGGCGTCCACCGAACGCCTTGCGCGCGTTGCTCAGGCCGAAGATGGTGCCGCGCACTTGGTCCGGGTTGTCGTCTTGGCCCGTCGCGAGGTACCCGCGGAGCGCCTGCTCACGGGACTCGACGAACTGCAGTCGCTCACCGAGGCTCACGTCGCGCAAGAACTCGAGCTCGGCCACCGTCCGGCCTCGAGCCGTCCGGCCGGGGTTGCCGATCACGAACACCAGACTCCCGTCCTCGACGCCTTGGGCGGAGAGCGGGAAAAACTCCGGCGTGCCGAGCGGCTGCCCGTCGTCGCCATAGATGCGGAAAAAGGCGAAGTCGGCCGCGTAGCGCGGGTAGGTGAAGTTGTCCGGGTCGCCGCCGAAGAAGCCGAGGGAGCGCTCCGGCGCCATCACCAAGCGCACGTCGCGGTACCGCCGGAACGTGTACGCCGAGTACTTCCCGCCGTTGTACAACCCGACCACCTGAACGATGAAGTCGTCCGCATCAGGGTCGGGCGACGTGATGCCGCGCCCGGCCAGCAGCCTCGAGGTCACGGCCGCTTGGGCCTCCTCGAGGGCGGCTTCGCGCTCGGCGTCCGTTTCGGCGGCGTCCACGGCCGCGCTCACCTCGGCCGTCACGTCGTCGATGGCGACGACTTGGTCCATGTACAGAGCGTCGACGCGGCGCTCGTCCTCGAGGGCGCGGGTCGTGAACCCGTTGTCGAGCAAGCCCTCTCCGCCGCGGTCCGACCGGATGATCCAGCTCTGCGCGCAGTGGTGGTTCGTCAGCACCAAGCCGTTCGGCGAGATGAACGACGCGGAGCAGCCGGGCATCCGCAACGACGCCAACCGGGCGCGGCGGTACCACGCCTCGTCTGGCGTAAAGCCGTAGGTGTCTTGGAGATACTCCGTCGGCGGATCCTCGAACAGCCACATCTTGCCGTTGTCGAGCGGCTGGGCGCGGACGGTGTCGGGGTCGAACGTCTGCGCACTCGAGGACGAAATGCTCAAGACCAGGAGAAGGAGGGCGTAGCGCATAGGGCTCGGGGTGGCGGAAACCGAAGATACTGAGGGGCCTGTCTCACTTTGTGCCCTGGCCGTCTCAGAAGTGATGGAAATCGTTTGCATTCCCTTCACGTTACGTCCTAGGTTGTAGCCGAAAGGGCTTCCATGCCCGACCCGACCATCAGCCCCCCTCCCAGATGCGCCTTGCCTCTCTCCTCGTACTCGCCTCACTCGTCTCTGCGCCCGCGTTCGCGCAGGTCGAGGCGACGGCAGCCAACATGTACGACATCGCCCTGAACGGGCAGCCCGTCACCGTCGACGGCAACCTCGACGACTGGGACGACGCCCAGTTCTTGTTCTTCAGCCAGGACGAGCCCAACTTCTTGCAGCCCGACGGCAACCCCGTCTTCGGCGTCCCGACCTCGCCGGCCGACTTCTCTGGTCACTTTGCGATGAAGGCGGACGACGACAACATGTACTTCGCAGTCCGCGTCCGCGACGAGGGCGCGCCGATGATCGACACGCCGGACACACCGAACCGCGCCTTCTTCTACGACCACCTCTCGGTCTATCTCGGCTTGTTCGACGTTGGAGTAGATGGGACCTCCCCCCACGTGGAGGCGACGGGCGAGGAGTCGGACAACGCCGACAACTTCCAGTTCATCAACCCCGTCTCGGGCGAGACCTTCGTCGGCGACGGGGCCCGGACCTACCGGATCAGCCCCGAGTCCGACAACTCGGGCACGACGCTCGGAC
>NZ_JBARYR010000495.1:0-3488 GCF_049648075.1 Rubrivirga sp.
CTCGAGGGCGGACTGTGCGGCCTGGACCTTCTCGCGCGCGGGCGAGGGGATGTGCTGGTTGAGCCACTGCCGCACTTGAGCCTCGGGGAGGGCGCCGGTGAATTCGCCCACAACAGCGCCGTCGACGAACAGCTTGACGGCCGGGATGCCGCGGACGCCGTAGCGCTGCATCAGCTCCGGGTGCTCGTCGGTGTTGACCTTGGCCAAGGTCCACCGGTCGCCGGCCTCACGGTCGAGCTTTTCGAGGGTCGGGCCGAGCGCTCGGCAGGGGCCGCACCACGGCGCCCAGAAGTCGACCACGACGGGCCGGGACCGGCTGGCGTCCAAGACGTCGGTGCTGAAATCGAAGGCGGCGGGCTCGGGCATGTGGAGAAACTGAAAATGGGGCAAACCTCGGCAACACGACACCGAGGCTCTGGTTGGGCTGGGTGTCACGGACGCCTTTTTCAGCCGGTTCCCCATGCGCCTCGCTCTCGCCGCTTTCTCCATCGTCGCCCTGTCGGCCTGCTCCTCCACCGTCGACACCCTCGACGCCGGTCTCGCCCAGCAGACGCAGGAAGCCGTCCAGGCCTCCCAGGCCGACCAGCCCATCACGGGCCGGCCCGTCGACCTCGAGGCCGAGGTCTACGACGCGGCGTCGGACTCGCTCCGGTTCTCCGGCGAGACCCGGCTCCGCAACATCCGCCAGCTGACGTTCGGCGGCAACAACGCCGAGGCCTACTGGAGCTTCGACGGCGACGACCTGATCTTCCAGAGCGACTGGGAGGCGATCAACGACCGGGGCTGCGACCAGCAGTTCGTGATGGACGCCCGGACAGGCGCCGGCCGCGACGGGTCCGGCGCGGAGCTGGTCTCGACCGGCCTGGGCCGGACGACGTGCGGCTACTTCTTGGCCGACGGCCGGATCATCTACTCCTCGACGCACGAGGGTGACCGCCAGTGCCCGACCACGACGGCTTCGAGGACGGGCCAGTACGTCTGGGACGTGTTCGAGACCTTCGACATCTACGTCGCCGACGCCGACGGCTCCAACACGGAGCTCCTGATCGGCGGGGCGGGCTACGACGCAGAGCCGACTGTGAGCCCTGACGGCCGCTTTATCGTGTTCACGTCGACGCGCTCCGGCGATCTCGAGCTGTACCGCTACGAGGTCGCGACCGGCGAGACGATCCAGCTTACCGACGAGCTCGGCTACGACGGCGGCGCCTTCTTCTCGCCCGACAGCCAGCAGATCCTGTGGCGCGCCTCGCGCCCGACGGGCCGGGACGCCGTGGCCTACCGCGCGCTCCTGCGGGACTACGCCGTCGAGCCCGGCGCGCTCAACCTCTACGTCTCGGACATCGACGGGTCGAACGCGCGCCAGATCACCGACCTGCCGGGCGCCAACTGGGCGCCGTTTTTCCACCCGTCTGGCGACAAGGTCCTGTTCTCGACCAACCACCACACGCTCGACCAGGGCGGGCGCGAGTTCGACTTGTTCCTGGTCGACATCGACTCCGGCGACCTCGAGCGCGTCACGTTTAGCGGCACGTTCGACGCCTTCCCGATGTTCTCGCCCGACGGCACCCAACTCGTCTTCGCGTCCAACCGCCGCGGCGACCGCGCGCCGAGCCGCGACACCAACGTGTTCGTCGCCGACTGGGTCGAGACACCCTCGGACGTCGACCTCGAGTTCGGGCTGTAGGCAGCGGTCCTTCGGCTCCGTTCAGGATATGCCTCGAGGACGGCGAGCCGGTGCGACCTCGAGGTCGGGCTACGCCTGAGTCGGCTAGGCGGCGTGCTCTTCACCGCACCTAGGTTTGCCTAGGTTCTACCTTTCGGTCCTGGCAGAAAGCCCCGCGCTCCGATGTCCGATTACCTCTCCGTTGCCGCCGCCGCCGACCTGCTCGGCGTCCACGTCGACACGATCCGTCGGTGGACGGACGAGGGGCGCCTGCCGGAGACGCGGACGCCCGGCGGCCACCGCCGCATCCCGCGCGTCGCCATCGACCGGCTGCTGTCCGGCGCGGGCACGGGGAACGCGCCGGCCCAGACCCTCCCCACCGACGGCGAGCCGGCTGACCAGGCGTGGGCGCACCACGCGCTCGTCCACACGCGCTACGAGCTCGACTCGAGGCCGGAGACGCAGTGGAAGACCTCGATGTCGGAGAGCGACCGGACGCTGAGCCGGGAGAACGGGCGGCGTTTGATGGGGCTCTTGCTCCAGCACGTCGCCGGCACCATCGACGAGGCCGAGCTGTGGCCCGAGGTCCGGCGCTTGACCCAGCTCTACGCCGTCCACCTGCGCGACGCCGGGATGCCGTACTCGGCCGCGCTCCGGGCCACGCTGTTTTTCCGCGACGTGCTCTCGGAGTCGACGTCGTTCTACCCGGCGTCCGGGGAGCGGCCGGGCGTCGAGCTGACGCGCAAGGTGAACACGTTCACGAACGAGGTCCAGCTCTCGATCGCCGAGGGCTACGGCGTGGACGAGTTCGGCGCGGGCTCGCCCCAGATCGAGGGATGAAGCGGCTCGCGCTCCTGCTCGCGTTGGCGGCCCCCGCGTTTGGACAGGTCAAGCCGGACTCGACCCTCGAGCGGGTTGTCGTGACGGCCACCCGGACCGCCGCCGCCCTCGAGGACGTGGCCGTCCCGATCACGGTCGTCGGCGCGGACGAGATCGAGGCCGACGGGGCACTGCGCCTGGGCGACGTCTTGGATGCGCTGCCCGGCCTGGAGGTGACGTCCGGTCTGGGCGGGGTCGGCATCCAGATTCAGGGCTTGGATCCGGCGTACACGCTGATCCTGATCGACGGGCAGCCGGTCGTGGGGCGGACGGCGGGCGTCCTCGATGTGTCGCGGCTGTCCACGACGGGGATCGAACGCGTCGAGGTCGTGCGCGGGCCGTCGTCGTCGCTCTACGGGAGCGACGCGCTGGCGGGCGTGGTGAACCTGGTGACGGCCGTCCCGAGGGAGCCCGCCGTTCGCTTGCGTGCCCGTACTGGGTCGTTCGCGCAGAGCGCCCTCGCCCTCGAGGCCGAGGGCGGGACGCAGTTGTTGGGACGCGCGTGGGGCGCCCGGCTCGCCCTCGACCGGACGGCGACGGACGGCTACGACCTCGACCCGGACCTGTTCGGCAACACGACGCCCGAGCGGACCGAGACGACGGCGGACCTGCGCGTGTCGGGCGAACTCGGCCCACAGACGCGCGCTCGCCTCGGTGTCCGCGCGACGACCGGCGACGACCGCCTGCGCTACGCCTTCGCCGACGTCAACGACGCCGTCTTCCCGATCAACGAGACGGGCGCGCGGCGCGACTGGAGCGTCCACCCCGAACTCCGCCACACCTGGGGCGGCCGGTACGCGTTGCGGCTCCAGGGCTACGCGACCGGCTACCGCCTGGACACCCAGGTCTTCGAGACCGATCGCGGGGGCGGCGACAGCCTGACCTACGACGACCGGTTCGACCAGCGCCAGCTCAAGGCCGAGGCCCAGGTCGACGCGCTGTGGAG
>NZ_JBARYR010000496.1:0-2216 GCF_049648075.1 Rubrivirga sp.
GTCGAGGGCCGCCTCGGGGGGTTCTGCCCGGTCGGTCGCCAGCGGCCCGTCGGCGGCAGCACCGCCGGCCGCATCGCCGTTCCCCAGCAGCCCGTCCCGGGTCCTCCTGAGCTGCAGACCGAGCTGGAGCTCGCGCAGCCCCCTGAGCGGCCCGATCCCCGGTAACCCTCTGGCTGGTGACCGGAGCGGCAGCGACAGCCCCTCCGAGCCGCTCAGAGGCGCTCAGAGGGCGTAGCCCTGGTGACCGGAGCCGTCCCCGGCGACAGCCCCAGGAGGCCTCCCGAGAGCCCTTCCGAGAGCAGGTCAGCAGGGCGTGTCCATTGTGGGTGTAGGTAACACCCACAATCACCCCCTTACGGGACCCCCCCCACAATCGCCACAAACCGCATTCCGCCTCGCTCCCAGCGATTTCGTGTTAGGTTTGCACTAAATCTTAGTGCGAACTTAGGAGCCCGCTGATGTCTACCCGCATCACCCTCACGTTGCCCGACGAGATCGCCACCGATCTGGAGGCGCTGTCCCGCTCCCTGGGGGTCACCCGTTCCGCCTTCCTCTCGGTCTACCTCGGCACTCGAATCCGTCGCCTCCGCGACGTCGCGGAGTGCTACGTGGATCTCCAGCCCTGCGACGCCGACCCGCTGCGCCGGCTCCGCGGTGAGAGCGGCGAGGAGGTTGTCCGTCTCGCTGAGCTGGTCGTCGATGCGATGGAGGAGCAGGAGTACCAGCGCCGTCTCGAAGAGGGCGAGCTCCATGGCTGAGCCGGGCGCCGTTTTCGTGCACGACCTCCGGCTCACCTTCCACCCCGACGCCTTTCCCCAGCGCGATCTCGAGCGCGTCCTGCAGGAGGCGTCAGCTCACGCTCTGCCTGTTGATCCGACGAGGCGCGGCGAGCCTGCTATGTGGCGCGTCGGCTACGGGACGGCGCTCTTCACGACCATGAGCCGGTACGCCTCTGCGTCCCTCTCCGGCAGCGCCGTCGAGGAGCTGGTCGCGCGCGGCCTTCTGTCCGAGTTCGTTTCGGTCTGTTCGTCTGAGCCGTGCACCGTCACGCGGGTCGACGTCACCGCGGACGTTCTGACCGATGCGGCTCCTCGTGTTGCCGCTCTCGACCGCCGCTACCCGCACTACTGCTACCTCGCCGGCAAGCGCAGCCCCACCACGAGGTTCTTGTCGAACCGTCCGGCTGACGGTGCCACGACGGGATCGTTCTACGTCGGGTTCGGCACCGACGCCGCGATCAAGGCCGTGGTGTATGACAAGGCTTGGGAACGGCTCTGCAAGTCGGACTCCGTGATCCCTCCCACCACGCGTTACGAGATCAAGGTAACGAAGCGTGCGAAGCCCTGCCTCGCTGATGTCCTCGACCCTGCCCCCATGTTCTGGCACTACGCACGCAAGTTGTTGCCCTGCCCCGCCGCGCAAGAACCGTGGTTTCGTGGCCGCGACCTGCGCCCGTGGTTAAGCTCCTACGCCCCCCGACCTGCTGCTGCCGTCATGCTTGATCGCGTCTCGTCCTCTCCTGAGCTGGCTGCCCTCGCGTCTCTCGCTGTTGACTCCGGCCCCCACGGCGTTGACCTTCTCTGCCGTGAGGTCGAAAAGCGTCTGCGTAAGCTCGCTGCCGACGAGGAGGCTCGTCGCGTTGCCTCCCATGCTGGCTCGTCTCCCCGTTCTTCTGCCGCGTCCTGACAGCCGCCCCACGTCGCGCGACGAAGGACGCAGGAGGAGCGGCCGAGCGACGACGAGGAACGCACGCGCGTGTCGTGGGGCGCGCATCTCCACCCGCTGCTACCTTTGCGGACTGTGCCCTACATGGGTAACGCGTTACCGCCGATACTATGGGTACACCAGTGGAGAACCTCTATGTCCGATCTCGACACCCTCGACCGCCTGCTCGGTCCCGGCCTCACTCGCGACGTCGAGCGGTTCGCTGTCCTGTTCGCTCGCGAGGCCGATGGCATCGGCGATCCGCTCACCGATCCCGAGCGTGGGGAGTACGACAACCTGCTGCGGAGCCTCGGCATCGGGCTCATGGTCATCCGGCAGCAGTGCCTGGCACGCGGCTCGCGCGAGGCCCGCTCGTGAGGCCGAAAGCCGACCTGATGCGCGAGCACCGCGCTCGGCTCCGCGCCGCCGGCCTGGTCAAGGTCGAAGCCTGGGTCCACCCCGAGGAGCGCGAGCGCCTGTCGCGCTACGTCGAGGGCCGCCTCGGGGGGTTC
>NZ_JBARYR010000497.1:0-2943 GCF_049648075.1 Rubrivirga sp.
GTCTTCCCCACGCCCGCCGACCTCGAGGACGCCGCCCTCGAGGCGCCCACGGCCCTGATCGACCGCGCCCTCCAAGCCCGCCGAGATCTCCGAGCGACCGACGCCGCCCTCGAGGCCGCCCAGGCCGATGCCCGCGCCGCGCGTGCCAGCCGCCTTCCCCAGGTCGCCGTCAGCGCCTCCATCGGGACCAGCTACTCGAGCGCGGGCGAGATCGCCCTGCCGAGTCAGGTCAGCGACAACCGGGCGGGGTCGCTCCGCTTGAGCCTGTCGCTTCCCATCATGGACCGAGGCGTGACGCGCCAGCGGATCCGCCGGGCCGAAGCCCAGGCCTCGGCGTTGCGAGCGGAGCGCCGGGACGCCCAGCGAGCGATCGCCTTGGAGATCCAAGAGCTGTGGATCCGGTTCGACGCCCTCGAGGCCCAGACCGAGATCGCCGACTTGCGCATCCGCGCCGCCCAGGACGCCCTCGAGGCCGAGCGCGCCCGCTACGACGCCGGCGAATCGACGCTGCAGTCGGTCTCTCTCCTGCAGGCCCGCGCCGTGGAGGCCGAGGTGGCCCGAGCCCAGCTCGACATCGAGGGCCGGTTCCAAAAGCTGCTCCTCGACCTCTCCATCGGCGAGTAGACAGAGGAGGCAAAGGGTACGAGTAGGGGCAAGAAGATGAGAGTCGGACGTCTCCTCCCCTCTCGCCCAGCGGCTGCCGGGCGACCACCGATCGCTGGACGGCCACGCCAGATTTAGTCGTCACGCGCACCGCGTACACGCCCACCGGCACGGCCGACCGATCGACCTCGAGGGCGAACGCTTGGACGATGCGGCCAGGGCGTCCACGACCTCGATCCGGGCGCCAGGAGCCAGCACAAAGACGCGGCCTGTCGTCGGGTTGGGCCTCGAGGGCGCTCACGACCTCGAGGCCGAGGGCCTCATCGAGGCCGAGTGCTTGGCGAGGGTCGACGGCGCGGGCGGCCAACGTCTCGTCCTCGGCGAAGGGGTTCACGCCCGAACCGGCGGCGCAGCCAGGGAACGGAGCGACACGGACAGAACGCTCACGGTCGGCCTCGAGGGCTGGATCGTCGCGGTGCCATCGAGCGGCGTCTCCCGTTGCCGCTCGAACCAGTCAAGGCAGCCACCGCGAGCCCTCAAGGTTCTCCCCCGTGGACGCGAGGAGTCAATGAGCGTACCCTTTACGCGTGTCCCGCATCTCCCGACTCAGCGCTCGCAACGCCCTCAAGGCCTCTCGCTTTTATGCGAGCGGGCTGGCCAGGGTGTTCATGACGGAGCCGGTGTTCCTATGGGCGCAGGCCATCGCGTTCAAGACGCTGGTCACACTCCTGCCGCTGATCCTGTTGGCGACGGGCATCTTCGGCATGGTGCTCCGCGAGGAGGAGACGATCACGGCCGTCTCGTCTTTCCTACGGGACTTCCTGCCGCCGAGCCAGAGCGACGGGCTCATCGAGCTCATCTTCTCGCTCCAGAAGTCGTCGCAGGGGCTCACCGTCGTCGGCGCCATCTTCTTCGTGGTCACGGTCCTGACCCTGTTCACGACGCTGCGGTTCGTGATCGCGGAGGCGATGGGCGAGAAGCGGCACCAGATCCGGTCGCTCTTGAAGGGCTACCTGTTCGATTTGCGAATGGCGGCTCAGGTCGGCGTCCTATTCCTCGCCTCCTTTCTGATCACGACGTCCGTCCGGCTGCTCAGCGCCCGGACCGGGCAGATGGCCGACATGGTCGGCCTCGAGGTCGGCGTCGTCGAGGCCGCGACCGGTGGGCTGGTCCAGATCGTGTCCATCGTCGTTCCGTACCTGCTGACGGTCGGGATGCTGGCCCAGCTCTACTACTTCGTGCCCCGGCCCAAGACGCCGTCACGGAGTGCCTTTGTGGGGGCCGCGGCCGGCGCCGTCCTGTTCGAGCTTGCCAAGAACGGGTTCGCCGTCTACGCGACTTATCTCGCCGACTTCGACCGCTACCGAGGAGACGAGAGCGAAGGCCTGAGCGAGCTGGGCGGTGCGTTCGGGCTCATCCTGGCGTTCGTCTTCTGGGTCTACTTCTCCGGCTTCATCCTGGTCATCGGCGCCATCGTGACCAAGCTGCACGAAAAGCGGACGCACCCGCGTCGCTCTCGTCTGCGCAAGATGTGGGCGCGACTGGGCTTCCACAGCACCCGCCAGCGCATCGCCGACGAACAGGTCTCCAACGCCAACCGGCCGGAGCCGTCGCCCGACCTCGAGGTCGGCGGCGACGGGGCACCGGCCTCGACGATTGCCAAGCGCGCTCGACAACGTGCAGAAGCGCCCTAATCGGCACACGGCGGACCCTTCTGGGAGGGCGAACGGTAGCTTGCTCGGTTTCAGCCGCCCGCCCGTGTCTTCAGCCCGCCTTGCGCTCGTCCTCGCCGTCGCCCTCGCGGGCGCGGTTCAGGCGCAAGTCCCGCTGACGCTCGTCAACGATTCGACGACCGTCGGGACGCTGGAGTTCGACTTCGAGGACACCGAGTCGCTCTTGGTCGAGAACCTCGAGCTCCAGGTCGCGACCAAGGCCCCGCCGCCGCGGTTCTTGTTCATCTTCGGCGGCCCCGAAGAGGGCTCGGTGTACCCGTTCGACCCGATCGAGCTGGCCCGCGACGTGGTCCGCCTCGAACGCCACTACGCCGCCAGCGGCTTTCCCCTGGCCGACGTCGACTACGACGTCGCCCTCGACACGACCGACAACACGGTCGGGGTGACGTTCGAGATCACCGAGGGGCCACCGCTCATCATCAACCAGGTGGCGTTCGCCGGTCCCGGTCAGCGCCCCGTCGCGCCGGAGCTCGCCCCCGAAATCCGAGACGAATGGGCCGAGTTCGCGGCCGGCCGCGCCGTTCGGGAAGGCGACCGGCTGGACGCGTTCGCGCTCGTCCAGCTCCAGGGCGAAACCGTCGCCTGGCTCCGAAACCGCGGCTACGCC
>NZ_JBARYR010000498.1:0-3628 GCF_049648075.1 Rubrivirga sp.
GAGCAGAGATACGTGAACGCGCCGGTCGTCGTCGCTGCGGCGGATGGGGATCTGGATCGCGCCGGCGGCCTCGTGAGCTCGAGCGGCGGGGAGGGACCGCCCCGCCCACCGAAGGGCGCGGGACAGGCGCACCGGGCCGTCCGCCGACTGGTACTGCGCCAGGGCCGGGCCGAGGTCGGACGCGATGCAGATCGACTCGGTCAAGAGGTCGGGGGCGCCCCCCGTTCCCCGGCCGGACACCACGACACCCAGGACTCGGCCGTCCTCGTCCAAGAGCGGTCCTCCGCTATCGCCGGGCAGGACGGTGTTGCCCGAGACCCGTAGCCGGTGCCCATCGAGGGCGAGATCCGCATATCGAGGCGCGACCGACTGGCGCTGCTCGCGGTTGGGCCACCCCGCCGTGAACGCGACGTCGCCCGACGACTCGTGTGGCGCCACCACCAAGGGGCGGAGGCCGGCGTCCTGCGCCCTCGACGGATCCAGGTGGAGGATGGCCACATCGCGTGACGGGTCGAGGGACCAGGCTCGGCTGATGCGCACCTCGCGGCCGTCGGGCAGCGTAACGCGAACCCGGCGCGCGCCCACGACGACGTGGTACGCCGTGACCAGCGCGTCTCCGCCGACCGCGAACGCGGACCCGACGCGCTCGAACGGGATCCCGTCCAGCTCTCCCTCCGCCGTGATCGACACCACCGACTCGGCCGCCGACCGCGCCGGCTCCCAACCCTCGAACGTCTCGAGCGGCGACGGCCTCGTGTCGTGCGTCCACGTCCGCGCACCGACCTCGACCTCGAGGCGCAGCGCCGGGACCTCGAGGACGCGGCGCAGCACCCGCACCATGACGCGGCGCTGGTACTCGATCACGCCGCCCGTCTCCCTCGACATCGGATCGCTCGACCGGACGACCTGGAAAGCGTCTCCCAGCTGGCTCTGGACATCCCACGAGCCGAAGGCGTCCTCGAGGGCGCGGGCCGCAGCGTCCGACTCCGGGACGGCGATCGCCTCGACGTTGATCTGAACCAGCCCTCCGACCTCGACGGCTTCCCGATCGACGCCGCTGAACAACTGGAGCCGCAACGGGTCCGCAGACGCCGACGTCGCCAAGACGACGGCCAGGAAAACGAGGAGCGGAGTGCGTAGCGTCATGGGTCCCGAGGCTGTGCTCCGAAGAGCCCTGGGGCAGACGCTAGGGCGCGCCTTCCGCGACGATTCCGCGGACCCAGGCAGCGAGTCGGCTTCGAACGGCGCGCCCGACCTCGAGCACGTCGCCGTGGTCGAGAGGCTCGCTGCCGAGACCGGCCGCGGGGTTGGTGATGGTCGAAATCCCGAGGACCGGCAGCCCGAGAGCGGCAGCCTGGATGGCCTCAGGCACAGTGCTCATCCCGACGGCATCGGCGCCGACATGAGCGAAGTAGCGGATTTCAGCGGGCGTCTCGTAAGACGGCCCACCTGTCCACACATATACCCCCTCACGATACGAAATTCGGTTTGTTAACGCAATGTTACGAGCCTGCTCTCTCCACTCTTCGTCATACGGATTTGACATATCAGGGAATCTCCCCTCCCCCCTTCCGACCGGCCCGGCGAGCGGGTTCGCGAACGCGAGGTTGATGTGGTCCGTGATCAGCATCAGCGTTCCCGGCCCAAAATCGGGGTTGATGCCGCCCGCCGCATTCGTCAGCACGAGGCCTTTGGCGCCGAGCGCCTTGGCGAGCCGGACAGGAAACCCGAGCGACCGCGCCGAGTGGCCTTCGTAAAAATGAACCCGTCCCTGGATGACCAGCACGGGCTTTCCAGAGAGCGTCCCAAGCACCAAGCGCCCCGCGTGGCCTTGCACCGTCGAGGTCGGATAGTGAGGCACGTCGGCCGTCGAGATCACGGTCGCGTCCTCGACGTCGTCGGCGAGTTCGCCCAGGCCAGAGCCCAAAACGAGGGCGAGTTCGGGCTCGAGGTCGGAGTGAGCGCGGACGGCGGCCAGGGCTTGGTCGAGGTGTTGCGCGTCGGTGTCGGCGTCGAAGGTCATAGGGAGCGGGTGATCCAGACGGCCCAGCCGCAGAAGGCGACGGCCACGAGTTGACGGAGAGGGACGAACGAGACGGCAAGCACCGCGGCGCCCGGACGAGCGCGCAAGGCCGCGATGTAGAGGGCGAGGCCCAGCCCGAGCGTCAGAAGACTACCGACGACGGCTGCCCACGACGAGAGCCGGGAGCGGGCTTGGCGCGCGACGACGACCAGCCCGAGCGCCGGGGCCGACGCCGCGAGTCCGCCCTCGAGGACGAGCGCCCACGATGGAGACAGCCCGACGCGCGTCGCTGCGACCGCCGGGAACGCCGCGCCGACGACCAGGACCAGACCCGCAACGGCGAAGGCGGCGGCGCGGAGCGACACGGTCACTCCTCCCACAGTTCGTCGTCCTCCTGGCTCGCGGCGTCGACGACGGAGCGGGCGGTGTCGAACCCGAAGCCTCGGCGGACGAGAAAGTCGAGCGTCTTCTTTTTGCGCTTGCGGACGTCCTCCTCGGACGAGAGTGAGCGCCACTTTTTCGCGGCCTGCTCTCGCGCCTCGCCCTCTAGGTCTTCGGTCTCGGTCAACTCCTCGAGGGCGGCGTCGATGACGGACCGTGCGACGCCCTTGCGCTGCAAGTCCTGACGGAGTCGGGCCGGGCCGTAGCCTCGGCCGTCGAACCGGCTTTTGACGAAGGCACGAGCGTAGGACTCGTCGTCGACCAATCCGGCGTCCTCGAGGCCGGCGACGGTGTCCTCGACGACGGTCTCGGCGAAGCCTTTTCGCACGAGAGCCTTGCGGACCTCGTCGCTCGTCCGCGCCCGGTTCGATAGCCCGGCGAGCGCCGACGATTTGGCGGAGAAGGTCTCCTGGCGCGTGAGCAACTCGCGCTGTCGCTCGGCCGTGATCGCGACGCCCTTTTTGAGTCCGGCGCCGATGACGAGCTCGATGGCGAGCCCGAACGCGAACGCGTCGTCGATGTACACGCTGGCGCGCTCGAGGTCTTTTTTCTGCTGCGCGATCCGGGTGATGGTCCCGTCGGCCAGGTCGAGGTCGGCGGGGTCGACGCGCTCGCGCTTTTGGGTGTTGAACGCCATGCGGGGTCTAGCCCTCGAGGTCGGGCGGGTTCCTCAAGACAGCCGCGAGGTCCATGCCGAACGATGAGCCCCGGCCTCGAGGGCGCCGTCGACTTCGAGGACGAACCCGCCCTCGAGGACGAACCCGACCTGTGGCCATCCAGGTTGAGTCCCCCCTCCTCATCCGAGGAGGAGGACAGGGGGTGGTCACCGTCCGACCTCGAAGGCGGCGCGGCAAGCGCCACATCGAGGCTGGCACAGACGCCCGGCGGGGCGTCTCTACGACTGCCGCAGCCTCGAGGACGGCCGGAACCATTCCGCGACCTCGAGGCTGCATGGCCCCGTCCCCCATCCTCACCACCGCGCGGACACCGTCACGACCGGCCACCCCGGCAAGCCACGCGCATCCGTTGCCAGAGGTAGGCTGGGGTCGCCCGGAATCGCAGACGTCCTCGAGGGCAGCGGCCGGGCCGTCGCCTGGGCGAGGGCGCTCCACTGGAGGCCCCGCCACGCCGTCGTCGCGCCGACGGCGCCGCTGGCTCTCACCT
>NZ_JBARYR010000499.1:0-1876 GCF_049648075.1 Rubrivirga sp.
CGGCTGCTCTCCGTCCTCGGCGAGCGCGCACCGCTCCCGGGCTCAGCGGGCGGGGTGGGCGGACTACTGCAGTCCCTGACGCCGCGCGAAGTCGAGATCGTGCGCCTCGTCGCGACAGGGATGACCAACGCCGAGATCGCCGATCACCTCTTCGTCAGCACGGCGACCGTCAAGCGGCACGTCGCTAACGTCTACGGCAAGCTGGACGTCCGCAACCGGACGGAGGCGGCGGCACGTGCTCGCGATCTCGGCCTTCTCTAGGGCACGGCTCGGGGCGGCGTGCGACGCGTTGGGCCAGAGTGCACCCTCGATTTGCACCGGGGCCTACACCCTTCGGCCGATTCGGGCAGGCGGGGCGGGCGCCTAGGTTTCCTGCACACCCTGCCCCGAGGCCCCGATCCGCCATGACCATGTTGACCGCACGCCCCGTTCAGAGAACCCAATCCACCATGACGATGAAGGCCATCGTGTGCACGGCCTACGGACCGCCCGACGTCCTCCAGCTCCAGCACGTCGAAAGACCCGTCCCGGACCCGGACGAGGTGCTCGTCCAGGTCCGCGCGGCCACGGCCACCACGACTGCGCTCGGCCTCCGGACGGGCCGGCCCGTCCTCGGACGGCTGTTCACGGGCCTGACCAAACCCAAACGCGACGTCCTGGGCGTCGAGTTCGCCGGCGAGGTCGCGGCGACGGGCCGCGACGTCACGGCGTACCGGGTCGGCGACCCCGTCTTCGGGATGACCGGCGCCACCACGCCCGGCGCCTACGCCGAGTTCAAGGCCATGCCTGAGGACGGGGCGATGCTGCCTCTGCCCGCTGGCACGGACTTCAGCGACGCCGCCGCCCTCGTCGAGGGGGGCCTCACGGCCATCCACTTCCTGCGCAACAAGGCGGCCGTCCGTCCAGGCCAGACGGTCTTGATCTACGGGGCGTCCGGAGCGGTCGGGACCGCCTCGGTCCAGCTCGCCAAACACCTCGGCGCGGACGTGACGGCGGTGTGCAGCGCGGCGGGCGCCAGCCTGGCCCGGTCGAACGGGGCCGACCGCACCGTCGACTACGAGGTCGAGGACTTCACCGCGGACGGGGCCCGGTACGACGTCGTCTTCGACACCGTCGGCAAGACGTCGTTCTGGGCGTGCAGGGCCTCCCTGGTGCCCGGTGGTGTGTACCTCAACTGCGCGAGCGCGGCGACGGTGATCCCCATGCTCTGGACGGCGCTGGTCGGCGGCAAAAAAGCCGTCCTGGCTGCCACTTACCTTCGGCCGGCCGCCGAGACTCGGGAGGACCTCTCGTTCCTCCGCGAGCTGATCGAGACCGGCGACGTCCGGGCCGTCATCGACCGGAGCTACCCGCTGGAGCAGGCCGCGGAGGCGCACCGCTACGTTGAGACGGGCCGCAAAAAGGGGAACGTGGTCCTTACGCTGTGACGCCCCTGAACGGGCTGCCCCTAAACACAAGCCCCTACGCCATGAACACCCACGACCTGACCGCGACGGTGACCGTCGAGGACGTGTGGAACTCCGAAGACGCGCAGGCCTTCGACGGCCTCGGCTTCCTGATGCCGATTGGGGGGCTTGAACGGGTCTTCGCTCCGGGGCGTCCCCGCCCCTCCGGCCCATGACGTTACACGCGACCGCCACCCCACTCGCCGCCGCTCTCGCCCAGCTCCGCCGGTCGATCGAGCGATTCGTCCCGCTGCCCGACGCCGTGTGGGACGACGTTCGGCGGCCGTGGCGGCTCCGCGACGTCCGCCGCGGCGAGGCGCTCACGCGCGAGGGGGAGACCGAACAGACGTTCGGGCTCATCGTCGAGGGCGTCCAGCGCCTCTTTCTCACCACGGCCGACGGCGACGAGCACACGCTGGCCTTCGCCTACC
>NZ_JBARYR010000500.1:0-3820 GCF_049648075.1 Rubrivirga sp.
GTCCACGTCCACAACTCGACGCGCGTGACCATGCCCTGGAACTTGACGCTGGGAGCGTGGGCCGCCGTGGGCGAGGACGTCCTCTTGTACAACCTCGGGCGGATCACGATCGGCGAGCGGGCCACCATCTCGCACCGGGCTCACCTGTGCGCCGGCACGCACGACTACCGCCGGCCGGACCTCCCGCTCCTCAAGCCCCCAGTTACTGTCGAGGCCCAGGCCTGGGTCTGCGCCGACGCGTTCATCGGGCCGGGCGTGACGGTGGGGGAGGGAGCCATCGTCGGCGCCGCCGCCGTCGCCACGCGCGACGTTCCCGACTGGACCATCGTGACCGGGAACCCTGCTGCCGAAGTCAAGCGCCGCCAGTTGATCTCGCCATGACCCTGACCCCCGCGCCCGTCTCCGTCCTCATCCTGACCTACAACGAAGAGGACAACCTGCCGCGTTGCCTCGACTCGGTCGCCTGGGCCGACGACGTGCTGGTGGTCGACTCGTTTAGCACTGACCGGACAGTCGAGGTCGCGCGCGCCCATGGCGCGCGAGTGCTCCAGCGTGGCTTTGATACGTTCGCTGGCCAGCGCAACTTTGGCATCGACCAGGGCGAGCTCCGCCACGACTGGGTGCTCCACCTCGACGCCGACGAGGTGGTGCCGAGCGCGCTCCGCGACGAGTTGCTGGACGTCGCTCGGACCGGAGTGAAACCGGCCTACCGCGTGGCCTCCCGGATGATGTTCCAAGGAAAGTGGCTCCGGCACGCGGGTATGTACCCGGCCTACCAAGTGCGGTACGGCCGCCGCGACCGTCTGCGGTTCAAGCAGGTTGGGCACGGCCAACGTGAGGACCTCGAGCCCGAGGACGTGGGCACGCTCCAGCACGACCTTGAACACTACTCGTTCTCGAAGGGACTCCACGAGTGGTTCGCCAAGCACAACTGCTACTCGTCCGACGAGGCAGCGGAGGCGCTCGGTCAGTCGGGAGACGCCATTGACTGGGCCGCGCTAGCGGCACCAGACCGGACGCGCCGCCGTCGTGCGCTCAAGACCCTCGCGGCCCGGATGCCGATGCGGCCGTCGCTGCGGTTCTTCTACATGTACGTCCTGCGCCGCGGCTTCCTGGACGGTCGCGCTGGCCTGAGCTACTGCCGCCTGCTCTCGACCTACGAGGCGATGACCGTCGCCAAAGAGCGCGAACTCCGGCTCCGCCAGCGCGGCGTCTCCATCTAGAACGGCGGCAGCTCACTTCAAGGCGTTTGGCGACCCTAGATACGGCTCGACGGGACGCTACTCCGGAAATGTCACGTCGCTCGGGATCGGTCGGATCGCCGCCGTCCAGTCGGCACTCACGGGGTTCGTCCCGCTGAACGCGAGCCGGAGGATGGGCTCGTACTTGTCCCCAACGTCTTCCCACCCGACAAAGCGCCCCGCGTCGCGGCCGCTGACGGTCACGTAGGAGAGATCCTGCGGCGCGTAGAACAGGTTGGGATCAACGTCAACGTAGCGCGTGCCGTCGCTTGCGCGCGTGAGCGACCTCGATGAGAGCGTGCCTGTGGCCTCGCTTGCGCGGTTCCCGACGGTGACGCGCTCGAAGTATTGGAGCCGACCACTCTCCCGGCTGATGCCCACGTCATTATTAGTGTCGCGCCACTCGCTCAAGCCGACGTCCCGCCAGAACACTCGGTACCGAGAGGCTACAGCCGGATCAGCTGGGTCTAGCCGCTCCGCCTTCACTGGGGCTACAACGCCTGTGAATCGGGCTCTTTGAACGAACACGTCGAGCGTAACGTCGGGATCCGGCGTCAGCCGGATTTGCACAACCTCAGGCGTTCGCACACCTGCCCCAGAAACTCCACCACCCACGTCGTAAAACGTAGCGACATGCCCGTCTCGGAAGGGGCTGAGCGAAATTCCTTGGCCGTTGGCGGCTCCTGAGAAAGAGCCAACGTTGCTAGCGGACGAACGCAGCGCCCTGGAGGCTAGGAATGAGCGGACTTGACCCTCTTCGACCACGACGTCCTCCAGTGTGAACTCGGCTCTTTCGAGACGTTCTGAGCTTCCGCCACCCACGAGGGACACGGGATCATCGCCTTCCACCTTGAGAGTCACCCCGCGGATCGATAGGGGGCCTGTGTCATAGCGAACGAGGGTGCTTCTTGGGCGGAAGTCGCTGGAGAGCTCGAACCGTAGGTTCTCGATGACGGCTTGGTCCCCGAAGTAATACCCTCGACTCGCCTCCTCGTTGTAGAGGTCACTGGCCGGGATCCCATCGTTCCTATGGCCGATAAGTGTCTCGGGACGGCGGTCTCCTAGCCCGAACTGCGGGTTCCGGACCAACTCTCGGAAGACGACGTCCCGGTAGTGCCCTTGCTGGAATGGGACGTAACCCGCCCAGGCATAGCCGTAGAGTTCGATTCGATCGATCGTGGTGCCCTCTTCTGTGAACACCCGGTACATGAAGTGATTCCTCCTCGAGTTGCCGAGCCGGATATCGTGACTGCCACCAAAATGGATAGGCTCACCGCTGAGCATTAGGTTTCCGCCATAATCATGGATGTGGACATTTTGGAGGCGGGCGTTCGAGCCAGCTTTAGTGTCGGCGTGCTGGTCTGAGGCTGCGAATCCGTTCCAGTGAGGAGTGTTCTGTAGCATCTCCTCCAGCCGGTTCCACCACGACCCATCCGCCCCTCCGCTCGCTACCATGTACTCAGCTGTGAACACGTACTCGTTCTCGGCGAGGTTGCCATCAAGCTCGATATCCACGACCCGGTTCAGTTGGGATTGGCGCCCATGTCTCAGCACAACCTTCGGATCTGAACTGGCTACCAAGTGATCGCGCGGAGTTCGGTCAACGAGGTATGCAGAGTCAACATGGTTCTGTTTGACAGCCCAGTAGTGCCATGGGGCCCCCTTGAGGACACGTAGACCTTGTCCGTCGCGGACGCCATCCTGCTGACCCTTCAGAACCACCCGGTCCTGGAGCTCGATCGCGCGAGCGTAGCCATACATCCCGTTCAGGACAACGTAGTGCTCGCGTTCGGTTTGAGCGGCCGCGGCCTCGGCAGCGTTAATGGCGCTCGCCAACCTGTCCGTAGCGTCATAGAGAGGGTCTCCAGCGACGATACCGCTGGAGCGAGCCCCGGGACTTGGCGGCGCCGACTCGTCGGGTGTCCAGTTGGCCGGGTATGCGAGGGCGCCCCACCACTCGGGCCGCACGTAATCGGCGGTCGAGACGCCTTCGAGGACGACCGGCTCCACGACACGCTCGATCCGGAGAGTCGACGTTGGGTACCGGTACGTTCCCCGAAGGCTGTTTGACCCTGTCAGTGCTCTGGCATAGTCTCGTAAGCCACCCGGAATGATCAGGCGTCCTGTCCTCGTGTTAAGGAGGGGTTCGCCCGCAACATTGCCGCGGCCTGAGGCATGCCCATGGAGCGCTGACGCGTCCAGAAAGTCGTCCGCCTCAGGGCCATAGATCAGCCGGAACGAGTCAAATACAATGCCCTCGTCGCTGGGACCATCGTACAAAAACTGTTCGGCGCCGAGCCCCGTGGCCGTCGCGAGTTCAGTGTGCTCGTCCGGAACAAAGACGGTGCCGCCGTCCGTTGAGGCCCCCGACTCCGTCACCTCGAAACGTCCACCTCGAACCGGGTCGGTGACTACGATCGAATCCCCAGACGCGAGTGAAGGGAGAGCCATGGCGTCCTCGATGGTGGCGACGCGGTACGTCTGACGGCCGGTCGGTGGCGTCCCATAGCGAAGTGTGGCCGCGGCATCGAGGTGGACGCGGTAGCCCTGGCCCGGCTCGATGGTGGCGAGCGCGGGGT
>NZ_JBARYR010000501.1:0-1896 GCF_049648075.1 Rubrivirga sp.
TGTGCCTAGCGGACGGCTCCGTGGATGCGACCCTCCGCGCTGAAGTCGAGGCTCTCCTCGCCGCCGACCGATCTGCTCCGACAGAGGACCGGATCGACCTCGCCTCGGCCGCCGAGCTCATATCGGATGATCCGCCTGTCGTGGGAGAGCGTGTCGGTCCGTGGCGGGTGGTCCGAGAGCTAGGTCGTGGTGGCATGGGCCGCGTCGACCTCGTCGAGCGTGCGGACGGGGCGTACGACCAACGAGCAGCTCTCAAGCGTCTGGGCTTGGTGGCGCCCTCGAGGGTCAAGCGGTTTCTCCGAGAGCGCCAGATCCTCGCCTCCTTGCGTCATCCAGGCATCGCGCGACTCCTGGATGGCGGTGTCGAAGGCGAGGCGCCGTACCTCGTCATGGAATACGTCGAGGGCGAACCGATTACGACGTACGCCGACGCTCACGGCCTGCTCCTTCGCGATCGGCTGACTCTCTTTCTCCAGGTCTGTGACGCCGTCACGTACGCGCATCGTCGCCTGGTCGTCCATCGTGACCTCAAGCCCTCGAACGTGCTCGTGAGCGAGCGCGCCGGAGAGGAGGGGGCGCCTGTCGCGCACGTGACGCTCCTCGACTTCGGGGTCGCACGGCTTCTGGATGCCGACCTCGATGAGCCCGTTACCGCGGAGGGGTTTGGAGCGCCGCTCACGCCGGGCTACGCCTCGCCAGAGCAGATCGACGGCGGCGAGATCACGACCGCGACAGACGTGTGGTCGCTGGGTGTTCTGCTCTACGAGCTGGTGACGGGGCGCCGTCCGTTCCTGACGCACAGTCGCGACGCCTGGGTTGAGGCCACCCGCCGCGCGGCGCCGACGCTACCGAGCGAGGTCGTCAAGACCGCGTCGGGGACCGAGGCGTCCCCGACGGACGCCCGCCGCCTCCGGGGCGACCTCGACGCGATTTGCCTGGCCGCTCTGCAGAGAGAGCCTGAGAAGCGGTACGTCGGTGCTGCCGACCTCGCCGCCGACCTCCGGAGGTACCTGGAGGGTCTGCCCGTCGAGGCACGGCGGCCATCGGCCTTGTACCGGGTCCGGCGTTTTGCTGGGAGGCACAAGGTGGCCGTTGCCGCTGCGCTCGCAGCCGTCGCGGTGGGCGTAGCCGGAACGGCGTTCTACACGGTCCGCCTCGCAGCCGAGCGCGACCTCGCCGAGACCGCTCGCACCGAAGCCGTCGAGACCGCTACGTTCCTCGAGGACGTTCTCAGCGCCGCAAGCCCGTTTTCTACCGAGCGCCGGGACACGCTAAGCGTGGCCGCCGTGCTGTCCGGCGCCGCGAGGGAGGTGGGCACGATGGGCTCTGCCCCAGTCCGGCAGGCCCACCTCTACACCGTGATCGGTCGGACGTTCGACGAGCTGGGCCGGGTGGCGGAAGCGGACTCCCTTCTGCGCTTGGCGCTCGCGCTCGCGGCGTCCGGGTCGGAGCGGTGGAACGAGGCCGCCACGGCGTTGGGGACGGTCCTCGTGAAGGGGGACTCGTCCCAGGTCGTGGAGTCCGTCGGCTTGTACCGTCGGGTACTCGTGGAGCGCGAGGCGCGGCTCTCGAGGACGGACCCGATGCTCGCCAACGCCCATGCCGATCTCGCCTTCGGCCTCTGGATGGCGGACGACTACGCGCGCGCTGAGAGCCTCGCCGCTCGGGCGGTCGACCTTCATCGCGGGGCATCTCCGCCGGACTCGGTCGGGTTCGCCAACGCGCTGAAGGTCTACGGCGACGCCCTCGAGACGACCCAGAAGAACGAAGCGGCGGAGGCCATTTTTGTCGAGATGCTGGCCGTCCGGAGAGTGGTGTACGGACCGGAGCACCCGTCCGTCCCCATCGGCCTCAACAGCTTCGCTGGATTCCTGCGCAATCTAGAGCGGTACGACG
>NZ_JBARYR010000502.1:0-1630 GCF_049648075.1 Rubrivirga sp.
AGGATGAGCGTCGTCATGCCGGCGTCTCGGTGTCGCTAGCGTCGGCCCACGCCCGGAGCGCTGCGCCGACGCCTTCGACCACGGCCCGGGCGTTCGCCGCGGCCTCAAGGCCATCGCCAGTCGGCCCAGTCTCGCCCACGTCCTTTGCGACCTTGACGAACCCGCGCCCGCCGTCCTCGAGCCCGTACATGTCCACCAGCGCGTCCCAGTGCTCGCCCAGACGGGCGACCGACTCCGCCACTAAGCCGCGGCCGTTGGCGCGGACCGGGTCCACGAACGCGTTGGCGAGCGACCACGGCATCCCGTCGGCCCCGCGGGCGACGGCCATTACCAGGGACGGCGGCGTCTGGGCGGCGAACGCGTTCTGCTTGCCGGTCGGGATCGCTGTGTAGGCGGCCTCGAGGAACGCCTCCACGGCGTCGGCGGCCAGGTGGCGGTCGGCGGCCGACGGGGTCTCCCCTTCGGCCAGGTTCGTGGCCAGTTGCTCGGCGTCGACCAGCGCGTAGCGGTAGTAGCACGAGGCGTTGAACCCGGTCGTGCCCACCATCCCGGCGCCGGTCTGCTCGCTCGAGTTCAGGTCGTCGACGGCCGTGTAGTAGTCGAAGTCCTGGTCGACGGCGTGCGTCGAGATCGCGTGGGCCACCTGGGCGGCGGCGTCGATGTTGGTCCCGGGCAGGTTGGCGAGCATCCGCCCAAACAGCGCCACGTCGACCGACCGGACCGTCCCGCTCGAGCCTTTCTTGAACGCGTCCGAGACGACCTTGGCCGCGTCCGAGACGCCCTTGTCGGCGGCGTCGCGCTTCTTCTTGTCGGCCTTGGACGGCTTGTCCTCGAGGTCGGGCGACGCGCTCCGCTCTCCGATCGCGGCCTCGAGGTCGGCGGCGTGCTCGTGGGTGAGCGCGGCCAGCCGGTCGAGCTCGTCGAAGCCGACGAACCACAGGACGCTCGTGGTGCTCTTGGCCTCGTCCCACCCCATCATCTCGGCCAAGACGGCCTGGGCGAGAGATTCGGCGACCTCGAGGTCGTGCCCGAGATCGACCAAGCGGGGGGCGAGCTCCTGGTGCGCCCGCTTGGTCCGCTTGCCGAGCTTGTCGCCGAACTCGCGCTCGAACACGCCCGAGGTCCGCATCCGGCGCTTGAGCGCCTGCGACGAGATCCGCCCGCGGCGGACGCCGCCGAACTCGCAGTCCTTGGGCTGGCCGGTGTCGTCGCGGTTGAGGTTGGCGGGCGGGAAGCTCTGCAACAGGTGGACTTCGACTTTCATGTCTTTGGGGGTGAAGGTCAGGAGGAGGCGCCGGCCCAGTAGTCGCGCGCCCATCGGCGCTGGACGTCGCGGCCGTCGTCCCACGCGGTCACGTCGCGCAGGAGCTGGTCGTAGCGGACGCCGACGGCGCGCGTGGACATCAACGTCACGATCTGGCGGAGCCGGTGCGGCAGGTCCGAGCGGCGAGCCTCGAGGAGCGCGCCGAACCGGCGGTCCAGGCTCTCCTGCCCGACGCCCATCTCGCGGCGGAGCCACCGCGCCGAGCCCCCGAACGATGTCTTGTCACGGGCTCCGCGCGACTCGCCCGAGCCCGACGCCTGGAGCGCGTAGAGCGCCGCGACCAGCAGGTAGGCATCGACCTCGAGG
>NZ_JBARYR010000503.1:0-3428 GCF_049648075.1 Rubrivirga sp.
GGACGAGTCGTCCGGGTCGAGCATCCCGTTTCGCGTCTCCTTGTAGGTCCTCAGCCGGTCCAGGTCCCAGAAGTAGGCGTGAAGCCGGGCCAGACCCTCCGTCTCGCCGCCCCGAATGCGGAGTCCATTGCGCTCGTCTTTCGGCACGGTCTCCAAGCCGAGGTCGGCCAGCGTCGGGATCTCGCCGACCTCGAGGCCGGGCGGCGGCGGGGGCAACGCGTCGGGAGCCAGCTCGGGCGCTCGGTAGCGGTCCTGGGCCGGGGCCTGCTCCACCTTCTTGCGGAACGGCGTGAACACGTCCGGCGCGTCCTCGATGCGGAACGGTAGGTCCTCGAGGTCGACCAACGTGTGGCCCCAGGTGGCGCGCCACTCGAGGCCGGGCGTCGCGTCGCGGACGGCGTCCTCGAGGTCGCGCTCCTCGCGCATCGGCTCGTCGTGGACGAAAGCGATGGTCGCGCCGGTCTCCCCAGCGAGCGCCGGGATCACCTCCTCGGGCTTGCCGACCCGGACGATCAGGTCTCCGCCCAACTCGCTCATTCGCCGTCGAAGGTCGTGGAGCGACTCCAGGACGAACTGCATCCGGTACGCCTCGGTCTTTCGGAAGCCCAGGTCGGTCTCCTCGAGGTCGCGCGGGTCGATGACGTAGACCGCGAGCATATGGCCGTCTGGTCCAGCGGCCTCGAGGGCGTCGGTCAGCGGGCCGTGGTCGTGCAGGCGGAGGTCGTGGCGGAGCCACAGGAGCGAGGTCGGCATCGAGGTCGGGGGGGCGGAGGCGGCTACGAGCGCCCGGCGTCGGCGGTCCGGGGAACGCGCGGATGGGGCGGTCCCGTAGACCCGGTCCACGCTCCCCACACTCATGCCCAAACTCGACGACGCCGTCGGCGACGCCCTCTCCACTCTCAGCACGTGCGGCGTCGAGGACCCCGACGTGGACCTGCTCCGCAACATCGTGGCCCAGATGGGACCCTCGGCCTACGGCGGCGACGGCGAGTACGTCGCCTGCTCCGACGACTCGGAACTGGCCCGCGTCCGCACCAACTACCTCGTCAAAAAGCTCGGCCTCGAGGACGCCGACGCGACGATGGACTCGATCCAGGCCGTCTGCGCGACGATGAAGCCGGCCGGCAGCCATAAGCGCCGAAGCGCGTTTTACTACCTGCTCGCGACGCACCACGGCAAGGAGGGCGTCTACGACGGCTAAGCCCGGGCATCTAGAAACGCCGGCCCCGAGGCATATTCTGAGCTTGTCGGAAGAACACCCTCGAGGCCGGCGCTTCTCTGTCTATCGGTCGGGTTAGCGAACGACGGTCAGCGACCGTGTCTCGGACGCCGTCTCACCCGTCACGCGCAACGCGTAGACGCCCGCTGGCAGGCCCCCGAGGTCGACCTGGAACGAGCGGTCCGTGCCAGCGGCGACGGCCTCCGTTTGCTGCCGCACCTGCCGCCCGAGCGCGTCGTAGAGCACGACGTCGATGGGCTGGGCGCGATCCACGGTCACGATGACGCGCGTCGTCCTCGAGGCCGGATTCGGAGCGGCGGTCGAGACCTCGAACCTCGAGGCCGGGCCGTCGTCGCTGGCAACGGGCTCTGGTGGATCGACGAGAGGCGGCGTCGAGAAGTCCGAGCGGCCGTCGTTGTTGGCCGAGGCCGAGCCCTGATCGGCCAGGACACCCAGGCCTCGGCGCGCGAACGCGGCCCAGATCAGGTCGTGGTGGACGCCCACGCCGTCGACCTCTGGGTGCGGGTAGAGCGCGGCGTCGGCGGCTAGGATGGCGTCGCGGCCGTCGACGAAGCCCGGCGTGCACGCCGTGAGCTTCAGGCCCGTCGTGACCAGGTTGAGCGCGATCTGGTTGCCGGCCATCCCGTCCGCGTTGGCGATGTCGGCGTCGAAGCCTTGGGTCTCGATGAGGTCCCACGTCATCTCCCAGAGCACGGTCGCCCAGGCAAACCCGACGCCGTGGGGGATGGAGAGGAAGCGCGAGCCGGACCGCGTGTGGCCGGCGTTGTCGACGACGTCCTGGTAGGTGTAGTCGTTGATCGCGAAGTCCGTCGAGTAGGGCGCGGGGCGGATGCCCGGCCCGTCGGGGATCTCGAACTGGACGAACGAGCCGACGCCTCGAGGCTGGGTCGCCAGGTCGCCCTCGCGTTGGGTCAGCATAAGTCCGTAGTAGTCGCTCCAGCCCTCGCCCATCTGCTCGCCGGGGCGGTTGTTGTTGTCGTTGTCGCCGTCTGTCCGACCGTTGCGGAGGCACGACACGCGGTTCGGCCCGCCAATGAGACGGTTCGAGATGCCGTGGCCGTACTCGTGCGTCACGATGCCCGCGTCGAAGCTGCTCGCGCGATCGGCCTCCTGAGTCACGGAGACCTCGACGGGGTCAGCGCTCGAGATCAGGGCGAGGCCGGCGCTCCGGCGGATAAACACGCTCGGGATGTCGACACGAGGGTCGCCGTCGCCGCCCATCGAGACGAGCACATCACCGCCGTTGTCGTCCTCGCCGCCCTCGGGCAACCGGTTGTACACAATCGCGCCGATGGCGCCAGACCGCCCCACATTGGCAATCTTGTCATCGAAGTTGCATCCGCCGCGCTCGACGAGTGCGACTCGCCCAGCGACGATGCCGTTGACCTCGGCGCTGGTGCACGCCGTGTTCGGCCCGGATCCCCCGCCAGCTTCGACCGCGCGACCGGCGAATGGCCCGCCCGGTCCGAACCCGGCCGGTAGCGACGGAAGCGCTCCTGCGAGCGCGGTAGGAGCCGTGACCTCGAGGTCGACGGCGCCGGTCCAGCGGAACATCTGCATCCGCGGCGAGGACCCCTCGGACGGCGTCCCGAAGTTGGCGTTGTTCGTGCCAGACCCGTCCAGCGCCTCGGCCCGGACCTCGTCGCCATCGCCGCCCTCGATGACGAAGTTGGCATCCTGGAAGTTGCCCGCGGCCTCGTCGAACCCGTATCGGTACAGGACGTCGTGGACGACGTTGTTCCAGTAGAACAGGTTGGTCACTGAAGCCGGCGCGTTCTGCGCAGGTGTCCGGCCCAGACCGAACTCGAAGTCGAACACCAACTCTGCGCCGCCGTCGGGGGCGCTGTTGGAGTCCGGGACGTTGTTGTCGTCGGTGTCGGTGTAGGCGTAGACGTTGTTGCCGCGCGTGGTGGTGTAGTCCGTCGTCCCGGTCGAGTGCCAGCCGAGCGGGCTCGCGACGGGATCGGCGGGGTCAGTGACGAGCACGAACGGGCTCCGCGACGGGCTCTCGAACGGGGCCGGGACCACGCGGTAGCTCGAGGTCGCCGCGCTCGTCCTCGAGGACGCGGCTGCGGGCGGCAGGGCGTCGATGAGAAGAGGTGCCGCCGACCGGTGCTCGGTCAGCTCATGTGCCCACGCATCGCGCTCGACCAGGTCGACGTCCTCGAGGATGGCCCCGGTCACGGCG
>NZ_JBARYR010000504.1:0-4159 GCF_049648075.1 Rubrivirga sp.
TCCTTGCGGTAGCCTTCGAGGCGGACCGTCCAGTCGCCCACCTCGTGCAGCACGCCGACGACGGCGTGCGTCGCGCGGGCGACCTCGAGGTCGAGATCCGTGAGGGCGAGCGTTTCGAGCGACGGCGCCTGTCGGTAGAGTCCGCCGGCCAGGCGGAGTTGGGTCCGGTCGGACAGCGCGACCGAGACGTTGACGCGCGGGTCAAAAGACACGGCCCCCAGATCGGCCGCGACGTTGGCGCGGAGACCCGTCTGGGCGACGACGCGGCGGGAGAGCTGCGTCTCGGCCTCGACCCAGGCTCCACCTCGCGCAGCGCGTAGCGACTCGTCGAAGGCCACGGTCTCGGCTGCGGGATCGAGGACGCCGTCGGGCGAGAAGGTGCCCTCCGTCCTCGAGGTCAGGCGCCGGCCTTCGAGGCCCACGCTCCACCGCATCGAACGGCCGACGGAGCGTTGGCCCTCGACGCGCCCGGACAAGGCGCCGTCGCTGGGTGAGATGCGAAGCGACCCCGCGGCCTGCTCCGACCGATACCGCGAGTACCCCGCCGACCCCGTCACCTGCCATCGTGCGATCGGCCCGCGCCATGTCGCCAGCCCCAATCCGCTCCCCGACCTCGAGGTCAGCACGCCCTGGAAAGACGGCTCATCGAGGTTGACACCGACGGCGTCGCGCGTGCCTTGGGCGAGCACCTTGAGGCGGCCCCCGGCTACGTTAGGCCAGGCCGCGACGACGCTAGCGTTCGTCGCCTCGGGGGCGCTCGCAAAGTCGGTACCGTTGCCGTTGACCCAGAACAGCGCGTCCGTAAACGTCTGGTTGGCGGCAAGGCGGACGCCGCCGTCCCCGATGGGAAGGTCTGCCCCGACCGAGGCCGCCGCCAGGCTGAGCGACATCGTTTGAGCCGCCCTCGAGGGCTCGTCTTGGCTGTCGAGAGCGAGCACCGCCGAGAGAGCGTCCCCGTAGCGGGCAGAGAACGCGCCGGTCGAGAAGGCCGTCCCTCTGACCAAGAAGGGCGAGACCGTCCCGAACGTGCCGCCGAGCGGCGTCTCGAAGGCGTACGGCTGCAAGAGCGGCAAGCCGTCGAGCAGGATCTGGGTCTCGGAGACGTCGCCGCCGCGCACGAACAGGCCCGCGCCCTCGTCCACCTGCGTCAGGCCGGCCAGGGTTTGGACGGCCTGGAACAAGTCGGCCGAGGCGCCCGGCGTCGTGACCACGTCGAGCGGCGTCAGGCCGGTCCCGGACTGGGACGTCCCCGCTAGCGCGTCGGCCGAGACGACGGCGCCCTCGAGGTCGAGCAGTTCGGTCAGAAGCCGCAGCGTCACGCGGACGGTGTCGCCCTCAAGATCGAGCCGCGTCCTCGAGGGCGCGTACCCGACGTAGCGCGCCTCGAGGGCTTGGCGGCCTTCGGCGCGTGTCGTGATCGCGAACGAGCCCTGTCCGTTCGTCGCGGCACCGTCCGTGGTGCCGACGACCAGGACGGTCGCGTACGGCAGCGGCTCGCCCTCGCCATCGAGGACGGTCCCGGTCACGACCGTCTGCGCGACGGCGGCCGGGACGAGGAGCAAGAGGATGAGGAGGCGCATCGAGGTCGGGGGTGCAGGGTCTAGCTACGGGACCCCGCCGCGAGCGGACGACCTCGATGGACGAACCGCGTCTCGGCATGACGAGTCGCGGCAGTCGGTGACGAACCGCGGCCTCAATGCGCCGCCCTCGAAGACGTCTCGGTTCGTCTGCTGTCGCTAGACTCGAGGCCGCCTCCTCCCCCGCTCCCAGATGTCCGCATACGAAGGGCTCGGCGTGTTCTACCTCGGCCGCGAGGTCGACCGCGACACCTCCGACGTCACCGACACGCCCGTCCTCTACGACGCCGCCGACCTGACGACGCACGCGTTCATCGTCGGCATGACGGGCTCGGGCAAGACCGGCCTGGGCGTCGGTCTGATCGAGGAGGCCGCCCTCGATGGGATCCCGGTCATCGCGATCGACCCGAAGGGCGACCTGGGCAACCTGGCGCTCCAGTTCCCCACCCTCGAGGCCGGCGACTTCCGACCGTGGATCGACGAGTCGGAGGCGACGCGCGAGGGGATGGCGCCGGACGACCTAGCGGCGCAGACGGCCGAGTCGTGGAGCGAGGGGCTCGCGTCGTGGGACCAATCCCCAGAGCGAATCGCCCGGCTCCAGTCCGCCGCCGACGTCAGGATCTACACGCCGGGCTCGGACGCGGGCCTCCCCGTCTCGGTCCTGGGGTCGCTCGCGCCGCCCGATGCCGAGGCCGGCAGCGAAGCCTTCCGCGACCGCCTCGACGCGACGGTCGGCGGCTTGCTCACGCTCGTCGAGGTCGACGCCGACGCGTCCGGCGGCGAGTCCGTGTTTCTGTCCCAGGTCGTCACGCAGGCGTGGGACGAAGGACGCGTCCTCGAGGTCGCCGACCTGATCCGGGCGTTACTGGATCCGCCGTTCGAGACGCTGGGCGTGATGCCCGTCGACGACTTCTTCCCGGAGCGGTCCCGCAAGGCGTTGGCGATGAAGCTGAACGGGTTGATCGCGTCCCCGAGCTTTCAGGCCTGGACACGAGGAGCGCCGCTCGACGCCGACCGCCTCTTCTATGGGGCCGACGGCAAGCCCCAGGTCTCGGTCATGTCGATCGCGCACCTCGACGACGCCGAGCGTGTCTTCTTCGTCACGCGGCTATTGAGCGAGGTCCTGGCCTGGATGCGCCGCCAGCCCGGCACGGGGTCCCTCCGCGCGATCCTGTACATGGACGAGATCTTCGGCTACCTCCCGCCGAGCGCGAACCCGCCCACAAAGACGCTCCTGCTGACGCTTCTCAAGCAAGCGCGAGCGTTCGGCCTCGGCGTCGTCCTGGCGACCCAGAACCCGGTCGACATGGACTACAAGGCACTCTCCAACTGCGGGACGTGGCTCGTGGGGCGGCTGCAGACCGAGCGCGACAAGAACCGTTTGTTGGACGGCCTGGAGGGCGCCGCGGCCGGCGGGTTCGACCGCGGCGACATGGACCGGCTGCTCTCGGGCATCGGCAAACGTCGGTTTCTGTTGCACAACGTCCACGAATCGGCTCCCACGATCCTGGCGACGCGCTGGGCGATGAGCTACCTCGCCGGTCCGCTGACGCGCGCCCAGATCGGCACCCTCGTGGAGCCGTACAAGACCGCCCTCGAGGGCGAGCCCGAGACGGCAGCACCAGCACCCGCGCCTGCGGCACCGACCTCGAGGCCGGACGACGATGCCAACGACGGACAACGCCCCGACCTCGACGTGCCCCAGGTCGTCCTCGAGGGCGACGCCGACGTTTACGTGCCGATGCTGCTCGCCCGCGCCGAGGTGCCGTTCAAGCGCGCCCGACCGGAGATCGACCACACGGAGACCTACGTGCTGCTGGCCGAGGTCAGAGACGAGCCCGACTGGTCCTCGGCGGATCTGCTGGGCGACCGGCCGGCGACGACCTCGAGGCCGAACGACGGCGCCTCGTTCGCCGAGGTCCCGGCCTCGATGACGAAGGACGGCAGCTACCCGACGTGGGAGCGCTCGCTCAAAAAGTGGCTCCAGACCGAAAGGCCCCTCGAGGTCTTGCGCTCGCCCGAGACCAAGCTGACGAGCGCGCCGGGCGAGGACGAGCGGGCGTTCCGCATCCGGTTGGGGCAGGTGGCCCGGGAGGCGCGCGACGCCCAGAAGGACACGATGCGAGAGACGTACCAGAAGAAGCTCTCGGCGCTCGAGAAGCGGATGGACACGGCTGAGAATGCCATCGACCGGGAAGAGGCGCAGGCGAGCCAGCGCACGACCGACACGCTCGTCCGCGTCGGCACGACGCTGTTGGGCGCGTTCCTCGGCCGCCGCAGTGCGCGGTCGACGCTGAGCCAGGTCGGCGTGACGGCGCGGAGCGCGGGCCGGATGTCGAAGGAGCGCGCCGACGTCGAGCGCGCCCAGAAAAAGCTGGACGACTTGCAGGCCGACTACGCCGACCTGGACGCTCAACTCCAGCGCGAGATGGACGAGATCGACCTCGAGGGCGGGCCGGAGACGAAAGCGTTAGAGACCGTCGAGATCAAGGCCAAGCAGACCGAGATGCACGTCCTCGAGGTCGCGCTCGCCTGGGTCCCGTTCCAGCGCGACGCCGACGGCCGGCTGACGCGGGCGTAGC
>NZ_JBARYR010000505.1:0-8719 GCF_049648075.1 Rubrivirga sp.
GGCGTGGAACGCGGCGCTCGCCGTCCGCGCCCTCGAGGTCGCGCTGGTGGACCGGATTGGTCTCGAGGACGTGCGGACTGGGCTCGCTGAGGTCGTGGAACGGAGTGGTCTGCGCGGTCGGGCGGAGCCGTGGAGCCGAGACTCTCGCGTCGTCCTCGACGTGGCGCATAACCCGGCCGGGTGGGCCGCCGCCCTCGAGGCTGTCGACGTGCCCGGTGGCGGTCGGCTCTGGGTCGTGGCCGGGCTCATGGCCGACAAGGACGTCGACGGGTTGGCCGAACTCTTCGCGTCGCGAGCACACCGGGTCCTGGCCGTCGGCCTCGAGGGCGACCGCTCGTGCCCCGCAAAAACCATCGAGGCGGCATTCGCACGGCACGGCCTCGAGGTCGAGGTCGCCGCGAGTGTGGAGCTCGCCCTTCGGACCTTTCGGAGAGAGGCCGCCGAGCGAGACCGCGTGCTCGTAACGGGATCGCATCAGACGGTAGCCGGCGCGCTCCGCATGACCTAGGCGTGGCGCGGGTCGCGGCGAACCCCGTGGATGTTCTCCAGTTAGACAGTGAGGATCAGCTCGGAACCCCATCGCCGGGTTAGGTCTCCAACCTTTGAATCTCTTCTAGTCGAACCGTCGGGCTTCTGCCCTTCTCGCCCGACGCCCGTCCCTTCTCCCGGTCGCTCCTTCCTTATGCGGAGGCGACCTCCCAATCATGAACATCGCTGTTCTGGAGCAAAAGAAAGTCTCCGAGCTGCACGAGATCGCCCGGCGTCTCGGGATCGAGCGGTACTCCGATCTCCGGCGCCGCGACCTGATCTACGAGATCCTCGGCGCCCAAGCCGACGCGGCCTCAGACGGGTCGGGACGACCGGCCTCGAGTTCGGAAGACCGCCCGGCCGTCCGGCCGCGGACTCGTCGCACCTCAGAGCCCACGCGCCGCGAGCCCGCACGCCGAGGTCAGAGACCGCGCCACCCGATCTCCCCCGACTGGCCCGCCTACATGCAGAGGTTCGATCCCTACGGGGTCGCCCTCGAGGGATTGGTCCGAAAGCGAGGCGTCTTGGAGATCCTGCCCGACGGCTACGGCTTTTTGCGCTCGGTCGAGTACAGCTACCTCCCGTCGCCGGACGACATCTACGTCTCGCCGAGCCAGATTAAGCGGTTCTCGCTCCGCGTCGGAGACACCGTCGACGGACAGATCCGGCCGCCGAAGGAGGGCGAGCGGTTCTTCGCCCTCATCCGCCTCCACACCATCAACGGCCGCTCCCCGGACGACTTCGACGAACGAACGAGCTACGACTTCCTGACGCCGTCTTACCCCGAGCACCAGCTCCGCCTCGAGACGGGCCCGGACGAGCTCACGACGCGAGCCATCGACCTGTTCGCGCCAATCGGCAAGGGCCAGCGCGGCCTCATCCTGGCCCCTCCAACGTCCGGCCGGACGACCCTCTTGCAGAAGTTGGCCGAAGGCATCGCGGCCAACGAGCCCGACGCCATCGTCTCGGTCGTGCTCATCGACGAGCGACCCGAGGAGGTCACCGACTTTCAGCGCGCCGTGCCCGGCGTCGAGGTGATCGCGTCCACGTTCGACGAGGCGCCCGAGCGTCAGGTCCACATCGCCGACCTCGTCTTGGAGAAGTCGAAGCGCCTGGTCGAAGCCGGGCAGGACGTGGTCATCCTTTTGGACTCGGTCACGCGCCTAGCGCGGGCACACAACGCCGTCCTGGACAGCGAGTCGAGCGGCCTCGAGGCCGCGGCCCTGCGAGGGCCGAAGCGCCTGTTCGGTGCCGCGCGCTCCGTCGAGGAAGGCGGCTCGTTGACCGTGATCGCGACGGCGCTGACCGGCACGGGAAGCCAGACCGCCGACGCCGTCCTCGAGGAGTTCAAGGGGACCGGCAACATGGAACTCGTGCTCAGCCGCGACCTCGCCAAGCGCCGCGTCTACCCGGCCATCGACCTCGCCGAAAGCGGCACGCGGCGCGAGGAGATCTTGATCTCGGCCGACCGCCTCCGAAAGATCTGGGCGCTCCGAGAGGAGCTCGCCGACCTCGAGGCCGTCGACGCGATGAAAGCTCTTCGGGACCGGTTGGCGGGCACCGAGAGCAACGACGCGTTTCTGGAGGGGATGGAGGGATAGAGGGGCGGAGGGATGCGTGGTGGCGAGACACGTCCTCGAGGTCGGACGGTCCCCCTGAGGCTTCGGCGAAATGAGACACGGTAATCCGCCTCCAAATGTTCGAGCGAGGGATCTTCCCCTTCGTCCCTCCATCCCGCATCCCTCCGCCCCTCCATGAAAGCCCTCCTTCTCGACATGGACGGTGTCCTGGTCGACGTCCGTGGCTCGTTTCGCCGCGCGATCGTCGAGACCGTCGCTCACTTTGTCGGGGAGGGGCCGACGCCGGAGCAGATCCAGGCCAAGAAAGACCAGGGCGGGTTCAACAACGACTGGGTGCTCTCGCACGCGTTCGTCCTCGAGGCCGGCGGCGACACGCCGTTCGACGACATCAAGGAGCACTTTAACCGTGTCTATCGGGGTGACGACTTCGACGGGCTCATCACGACCGAGCCCGCGGCCGTCCGCACCGGAACGCTGGAGGTGCTGGCCGACCGGTACGCGCTCGGCTTGGTGACCGGCCGCCCCGAAGCCGACGCCAACTGGACGTTGCGGCGCCACGGGTGGGACGCGCTGATCCCGGCCGTCGCGGGCATGGACCGGCAGGCGGGCCGAGAGAAGCCCGACCCGTACGGCCTGGAGCTCGTCCTCGAGGACTTGGGCATCGAGGCCGAACGCGCGGCCTACGCCGGAGACACCGTCGACGACATGGCGGCGGCACGAGCGGCGGGCGTCGTCCCCATCGGCGTCGTGCCACCTGGGTTCGATCTGGAGACGCACGGGCGGACCCTGATGGCCGCCGGCGCCCACGTCGTCGTCTCGACGCCCGACGCGCTGCCGGCGCTGCTGGCGACGCTCGACACGGCGCGCCCTCGAGGACGCATGGGCGAGGGCGAGTAGCCGACCTCGAGAGCGACACACGGACCTTTCCCGCGTACCTCCTCCCGCTACGCGACCTCGAGGGCGGGCTTGTCCCTCGCCTGCTCTGTTGGCTCCGGGAGCCAGCGCCAGACGAACCCCGCCATCAACAGAATGGCGACGGCCGAGGCGATCGTGTTGGCCTCGTACCCGAAGCCCGCGTAGATCTTGCCGCCGACCGCCGCGCCCATTCCCGTCCCGATCTGCCCGACGGCGATGGTCAGCGACAGGAACGAGCCCCGCTGGCGGGCCGGTACGAGTGCCGTCAGCAGGGCCTGGAGCGGCGCCATCCGCAGGGCGAAAAGCACCATCACAGCGATGTAGAACGGGTACGCCGCCCACCGTTCCGTGACCACGTACGGCAACGCCGCCGTCACGACGGCCAGGCCCAGGCACGACGTCAGGATGAGCGGCTTGCGGCCGATGACGTCCGACAACGCGCCCGCCTTCGGCCCGACCAGCACGCTTACGACGCCGCCCACCAGGAACAGCGTCGCGATCAGGTCCAGCGGCAACCCGAACACCTCGAGCGGCCGTCCGAAGACCTCGACCTCGAGGTCGAACTGTAGCGTGAGCCACTGTGGGAGGTAGACGATGAACAGGCCCAGCCCGAGGTACATCAGGAAGTACGTGGCCGCTGCCGCCGCCGTCCCCCTGCCCGTCAAGAGCCCGGCGTACTGTTGGAGCGAGCCTCGCAGGGTCGGACGGTTTTCGGAAAGCTTGACGTCGGGCTGAGGCACGATCGTGAGGATCAGTAGGAACGCGACGGCCATCACGGCCGCGAACGCGACGAACGGCATCCGAAACCCGAACTCGACGGCCAGCGCCCGGCCCAAGGGAATCCCGATCACCAACCCGAACGGGACGCCGCTCATCACCCAGCCCGTCGCCCACCCGCGCCGCTCGTACGGAAACGCGTCGCCGACGTAGCTCACGGCCGCTCCCGACAGCATCCCGCCACCCGCGCCGGCCAGGACGCGCATCCCCAACAGCGTCCCGAACGTGTCTGCCAAGCCGTGGAGCGCCAGGGCCAGGACGAGCGCGCCAGACCCGAACAGCAGCACGCGCCGCCGCCCGATGCGGTCCGAGATCGGCCCCATCACAAGCGCTGCGAACGCGAGCACCCACGAGTACATCGACACGAGGAGTCCGAGCGGTCCGACCTCGACGCCGAGTTCGCTGCCGATCAGTGGCAGGATGGGCGTGATGATGATGGTCTGGCTCGCGGCTGTAAAGACCAAGAGCCACAGCGCGAACAGCGTCGCCGAAGTACGGAAGGGGGTCGTCGGCAGAAGGTCCTCGTCGGAACAGGCGTTGGGAGAGACGGCGGGCGACGGGAGAAAGGTCCACCTCGAGGCCGCGCGTCTGGATGCAGCGGAGGACGAACGTTCGTCCAGGGAGACATCGGCTGAACGCCTCGGGTCTAAACCGTCCTCGAGAGCGAGTCTCCTTCCGAGCGTGATCGGAGACGAGGCCCGCCCTCGATGCGGAGAGATCCGATGGCGGCCGGGCTGGCGGGTTGGTGACACAAAGCCAGGTCGCGGAGGTGCTGCTCGCGCGTCGGCCGACCTCGATGGTGCGGTGCCGGGATTCGTCTCGCGCTTTGCAAGTCAGCACTCGCCCTCGAGGTCGGAAGCGCTACCAGGGTGGGGATTCGGCGGGCCTTCATCGAAACGGCGCGTCGGTAACGCTGGGGTAACGGGCAGGTAAACGCGACGTAACCCCGGCCGGGTACTGTCGGGACATGACGGGCTCGGGGTCCCACACCCCGGCCACATCCCACCGGCTCTCGTCGGTCTCCCACACCCTTCCCCTCGTATGTCGTTTGCAACCGACCGCGCCCAGCGCGGCCTCTGGCGAGCCCGCTGGTCGGCCTTGGCCTTTCTCTTTGTTCCCGCGCTCGCGTTCGCCCAGACGGGCACGATCGCGGGCACCGTCGTCGACGGTGATTTCGGCGGCGGGCTTCCTGGCGCGAGCGTGCTGGTGACCGAGCTCGGTACTGGAGACGCGGCCGACATCGACGGCAACTACGAGATCACGGGGATTCCTGCCGGGTCGTACTCGGTCCGGTACTCGTTCATCGGGTACGCCTCCCAACTCGTCGAGAACGTTCAGGTCACGGCGGGCCAGACGACGGCGATCAACATCACGCTCACCCAAGGCGCGGAGCTGGAGGAGGTCATCGTCGAGGCCGAGGAGATCATCGAGACGAACAACGAGGTCGGTCTCCTGCGGGTGCGGCAACGGGCGGCGGCGGTGAGCGACGCGATCTCGGCCGAGGCCATCTCCCAAGCCGGAGCCGCGACGGCCGCCGACGCCGCCGAGCGGATCACGGGCGCCAGCGTTGTCGGCGGCAAGTTCGTCATCGTTCGAGGCTTGGGCGACCGCTACGCCAACACCCAGCTCAACGGAGCCGCCCTCCCGACCGCGGACCCCGACCGTCGGAGCGTCCAGTTCGACCTGTTTCCGAGCGACTTCCTCGAGAGCATCACGACGATCAAGACGTTCACCCCGGACCAGCCCGGCGACTTTTCAGGCGGGATCGTCGACATCCGCACGCGGTCGTTGCCGGCCGGCTTCACGTTCAAGCTCTCGGGCTCCGGCTCGGTAAACACGGCCGTTCAGTTTGCCGACGACTTCCTCCGGGCAGACGCCATCGACGTGGGGTACTTCCCCAACCGCGCCGGGGACCGGGCTGCGCCCGACCTTATCGTCGACAACGACGCGGTCCCGTTCGGGAGCGCGGGCAACGCCAGAAGCGAGGCGCGGAACCCGGCCAACGACGCATTCCGTGCCGAGCTCGACGGGATCGCCAAGGCGTTCGACTCGGTGGCCGCCATCGACCCCGAGGGCGCGGCGCCCCTCAACCAGGGCTACGCGCTCTCCGTCGGCAACCGGTTCAACGTCGGCGGCAACCCGCTCGGCTTCCTCCTCGGCCTGACCTACGACCGCGGCGCGTCGTACTACGACGACGGCATAACGGGCCGCTTCCGGACGAGCTCGATCGACGCCGACGGCCGAGTCGGCCTGTTCCCGAACCTGCTCGTCAACGACGCCCGCGGGTCCCTCGAGACGAGCATCGGCGGCATCGGCAACCTGGCCTACCAGATCGGGTCGCTCAACGAGATCGGCGTCAACGGCATCTACTCGCGGATCGGCGAGTCCGAG
This sequence comes from Rubrivirga sp., assembly GCF_049648075.1. Classification (GTDB taxonomy): domain Bacteria; phylum Bacteroidota; class Rhodothermia; order Rhodothermales; family Rubricoccaceae; genus Rubrivirga. The sequence goes on from NZ_JBARYR010000505.1 coordinate 6,192, forward strand.
ACCCGGCTCCAGACCGGCGCCTACCCCGAACAGTACGGCCTCGAGGACGAGTCCACGCTGTTCGTCAACCGGACGTTCTCGTACACCGAGCGCGAAATGGCCTCGGTCCAGCCCCGCGGGCGCCACCGCGTGCCGGCCCTGGGCGACCTCGAGGTCGAGTGGACGGGAACGTTCAGCCGGACGACCCAGGACGAGCCGGACCAGCAGTTCTTGCCGCTCGTTCGTGAGGAGCGCGGCGTCCTCGAGGACGGCTCGCCGCGGTACCTCTTGCGGCCTCAGATCCTGGGCAGTCTGAGCCCGGCGATCCGGTTCTTCCGCGACCTCGAGGAGGACTTGGTCTCGGTCCAGGGCAGCGCGGCGCTCCCGGTCCAGTTCTTCGGACGTCGCGGCGAGGTCAAGGCCGGCGGCCGCTACAACCGGACCGACCGGACGGTCAACGAGCGACGGATCCAGTACGACCCGTTCGGCGCCATCCCGGTCGGCGACGACAACCTGGGCGACTACCAGGCCTACCTCGCCGACGACAACGTCGGGTTCATCGGGCTCGACTCGCGCGACCGCCCGATCGTCGGGACGCTGTTCGCCGACGTCACGCTCCCGACCAACAACTACCAAGGCTACCTCGACGTCCCGGCCGCGTTCGTCCAGGCCGAGGTCCCGCTCACGACCAACCTCCGGGCCATCGGCGGTGTCCGCTACGAGGGCACGATCCTAAACGTCGAGACCGGTCCGATCACGGAGGACTCGACGGCCATCGGCCGGATCGACGTCGACGACATCCTGCCGGCGCTGAACCTGGTCTACGCCATCCGGCCCGACATGAACGTCCGTGCGGCGGCCTCGAGGACGCTGGCTCGGCCCACGTTCCGCGAGATCGGGCCGTTCGAGAGCGTCAACTTCGCCCTCGACAACCCCGAGGTCGGCAACCCGACACTGGACCGGACGCTCATCACGAACCTCGACCTCCGCTGGGAGTGGTTCGTCCGGCCCGGCGACCTGCTCGCGGCGAGCGTCTACTACAAGGACCTCCAGAACCCGATCGAGCGGGTCATCCTCAACCTCAACGGGCTCACGTCCTTCCAGAACGTCGAGACCGCCGAGGTCTTCGGTGTCGAAATCGAGGCCCGGACGGGGCTCGGGATCCTGACCCAGAGGCTCGAGAACCTGTCGCTCGGCTTGAACCTGACGTTCACCGAGTCGTCGATCTCGCTGAGCCCGGACGAGCTCGCGCTTCGCCGCCGGTTCAACCCGACCGCGCCGGACACGCGCGCGCTCCAGGGGCAATCGCCGTACATCGTCAACGCGAACCTGAGCTACGACAACGCACGGTCGGGTACGTCGCTCGGCGCCTTTTTCAACGTGTTCGGCGCCCGGCTCTCGCGCGTTTCTGTGGCCGAGACGCCCGACGTGTTCGAGCAGCCGCGGCCGCAACTCGATTTCATCGCGTCGCAGCAGATCCTGCCGCAGCTGAGCCTCAAGCTCACGGCCAAGAACATCCTCGACACGCGGTTCCGAGAGGAGTTCGACCGCTCGGGCGGCGTGACGACGACGGTACCGGCTGGCCGCGGCTTCGAGGACTTCGGCTACACGTTCCAGGAGTACGGGCTCGGTACGTCGTTCTCGATCGGTCTCAGCTTCAGCCCCGGCGCCGGCGGCCTGGCCTCGCCGCGCGTTCCCAGCCCTTCAAACTGATCCCCGAGGGCGGTGCCGCCGCCCTCGCCAACGGCCTCGCGGGGCGGCCTCTGAGCCCCGATCCCTCCCACTCTTCCCCTCCCATGAACTACGCTACCCTTCGCTCGGCCCTTCTGGCCGTGTTCCTGCTGCCGCTCGCGGCGTCAGCACAGAACACGGTCGTGGTCACGAGCGACATCACCTCCGACGTCCGCTGGACGACCGGTAACACCTACGTCCTCGACGGTCTCATCTTCGTTGACGCGGGCGCGACGCTCACGATCGACGCCGGAACGGTCGTGAAAGGCCGGGCCGCCAACGAGATCAGCACGGGCGACTTCGCCTCAGCTCTGATCGTCAAGCGCGGCTCGAACATCGAGGCCAACGGCACCGCCGACGCCCCGATCATCTTTACCGCCGAGCGCGACGACGTGTCCAACCCGGACGACATCGCGCCGAACGAGCGCGGCCTGTGGGGCGGCCTCATCGTCCTGGGCGCGGCCCCGACGAACACGGGCGTTGCCGACAACCCGATCGAAGGCGTCCCAGAGGCTGAGAACGCCGTCTACGGTGGAACGGATGAGGATGACGACTCGGGCACGATTCGCTACGTCTCGATCCGCCACGGCGGCGCGGACATCGGCGCGGACAACGAGATCAACGGCCTCACGCTCGGTGGCGTCGGCAGCGGAACCGAGATCGAGTACGTCGAGGTCCTGGCCAACCAGGACGACGGCATCGAGTTCTTCGGCGGTACCGTCGACGTCAAGTACGCGCTCGTGGCCTATTCCGGCGACGACTCGTTCGACTACGCCCAAGGCTGGCGCGGCAACGGCCAGTTTTGGATGGTGATCCAG
>NZ_JBARYR010000506.1:0-3577 GCF_049648075.1 Rubrivirga sp.
CAGTCACGTCGTCCTCGAGGTCGGCGGCGGTCGCGGTTGTGTTGTCGGTGTTGGTCGTCATGGTTTCAGGATCTAGAGGGGTAGGAAGACGGGGTGGGAGACCACGGCGCAGGCCTGAGCGCCGCGCGTGGTCCGGTGTGCGTTGAGTTGACGGGCGCGCTGTGAGAAGCCTCCACGCGCCGCTGCTGTGCGGCTGAGGGCGCGTCGCCTTGGTCTGGGTCCGTGTTGGTCATTGGTCAAGAGGCCCCGGTTACCGCCGGGGCCTGCGTGATGCTAGAGCGAGACGGCGTCGTGCCTGGCGTCGGCCTCCGACTCCATATCGGAAAGCGCGCGGTCGATGGCGAACGCCTCGGTCGTCTCCGTGAACTGCTCGGCCCCGGGCCGGACCGAAACCCCGTCGGCGTAGCGGACGGCGAACACGGTCCCGCCGACATGGGAGACCGCGAACCGAGCGAGCCCGCCCGTCATCACGTCCAAGGCCTCGACGGCGACGGTCTCGGGCGTCTCGAGGACGGCCTCCACAGCGTCGAGGTCGGCGGCCGACATGGGCAAGTTTCGGCGCGTGCGGACGGAGACGGCCGACGTGATCGAGTGCGAGCCCTCGAAGCTCTCGACGGAGACGAGAGCGGAGCCGGCCTCGAGAGCGAACGGGAAGCGGAGTGTGCGGGGCATGGGGGCGGTGTAAGGGTACGGGAGGGAGTCGACCTCGACGGCGCCGGACGGCGCGGCCGAGGCGTGGAGCGAGGCGACGTCGGCGTGGCCCTGGTCGTAGGCCTCGCGCTGCCAGTCGGCGGCGTCAGTCGGCGGGTTGTAGGTGAGCCGGTCGGCGTCGGCGCGGCCGACCTCGAACTGGTACTCGGCCTCGACCATCGGGTCGTTCGCGGGGTTGGCGACGGGGGCGGGGTAGGAGATCGGGGCGGGCATGGGGTCGGCCTGTTGGCGTTGCGTTGTGCTACCAATGTAAAGCTGATGGCTGTATGTGTCAAGCTGATAGCTGTAATAAATCAAGCCGTCGGCTGTTCTTCACATAAGCCGACGGCTTGACTCACTCCCGTCGCCCTCGCTATACTCCGACTCCCTCAGACGCCCCTGCCTCCCGTGTCAGCCCCTCTCGCCTCGCCTCCTAAGAAGAGGGCCATCCTTAACGGCGACGGCCTCAGGGACGCCGCGGCGCAGGCCGTCGCGGACTCCGGGTTGACCCAGGCCCGCGTCGCCTCGGTCGTCGCCGAGCGGATCGCTGGCCGGGACCGCCCCCCATCACCGGCGGCGATCTCAAACGCGGTCCGGGAGTCGAGCTCGAAGGTCGAGGCCTTGCAGCTCGACATCATCCGGGCGCTCACGGGCGCCTCGCTCACGGGTCCGCTCTACCGGGTGGACTAATGGCCGACGGCCGGAGCCCGGGGTATGACCGCGTTCTCGGCGAGCTCTACCGGGCACGCATCGAGGACGCCCGCGCCAACCCTCCGACGTGGGACGCCCCTATCTCTCAGGGCTCGGCCCGCGTGTTCGAGGCCCTCGAGGACGAGTTCGCGGCCGCCGACGTCGTCGCCGTCGTGGACCCGTCGGACTACGGCCTCGAGGACGCGGCCGACTGGCTCGCCGACTGGGTGGCCCGGGGGATGGCCGCCGAGCCGGCGCCGGGCGCGTTCGCCAAGACGGGCGAGCGGCCGTACCGGACGGATCAGGGGATGCTGAGCTAACGACTAGCCCGCCGAGTTCGATGCGAACACCAGAGGAGGAGCGCTACGTCCATCTGCAGTTCTGCTCGGATGACCTGAACAGCGCGTGGTGGCTACTGGGAGAGATCAAGCGGCAGGGCGACAACCCGTTGGTAGGAGCAGCGTTTCAGTACGCTGTCATCGCCTACGCTCGGCCGTTCAAGACGTCCTACGGCGCATTGGAACCTCGCACCAAGCTCAGACTCGACCCCTCTCACGTTCCCGAGAGATACCGGGGCCTCCACGACCGCTTGTTAACGACGAGGGATCGCATTATCGCCCACCGCGACGTCGGTGTCTGGAATCCAAAGCTCAGCGTTTTCGAGGCGCATAGTGGGCGGAACCAAGCGGCCCTCGTCTACAACGTGATCCATGGGACGGAGGAGCTCCCGAACGTCGACGCCATCATCGAGGCCATTGAGGCTACACTCGACTCTGTCTACTCCGAGCTCGAACTGCGTAAGTCCAACCTCCCGCTGTCATCGCACAGGGCGGACCCCGGGATGCTGAGCTAGTCGAGCGGCGTCGCTCCGGTCAATGACTCCCCACGCGAACACGGTCTCGGCCGAGGCGGTCCAGTCGGCGACTGTGACGGAGTCCCCCTTCTCTCGGAGCCACTTCCTAGAGGAGTCCGGCGCTCCGCAACCCGTCGACGGCGTGGTCGACGGGGCGTCACTCCGGGTGCTCGTGGAGGACGGGCCGCGGTGGCCCATAGCGATCTTGGGCGACGCCGACAGGCTCTTCGTTCGCAACTGAGTCGGTCCGGTCCAGCTTTGAATGGCGTCGCGGCTGAGGGCAATGCGACCATCGCATCGGCGGGACCACGCACCCCGCACGCAGCCCGGCCTCCGACAAGTAAACGAGCAGCGTTGTCCGGTAGGCACGAGTCGAGGACTCGTTAGGAGGCTGGTCATCCGTCGAGGCGGACTGTGTTACGTCGCCGGGCAGTCAGGGTCTAACCCCTCCCTGGGCCTGCCTCCGGGTGGACGGCGCCTGTGGTGGGGTGCCGGGGCAGGCGGCGCCATCCGACGCCGCCTGTCGCCCAACTCCTATTGCGTCGAGGTCGCTCCCGGTGCCGAACACCGATCGGACCAGCCGCTCGGCGGCCTCGAGGACGGCGGCCGTGGCGAGGTCGTGGTCCCCTTGAGCCTCGAGGGCGTCGGCCAAGTCGAGGAAGTCCTGGGGCGATCCGGGGACGGGGGGGAGCGGGTCCATGCCTTACAGACCGCGGCGGCCCGGCGACGTAACACGGCGGGCCTAGAGCGGCGGCCCGCGCCGGGCGAACACGAACGTGAACACGTTGGAGACCGTCGCGACGAACAGGTCCTCCGTCTGCGCGCGCCCCTCCAGCTTGAGCTCGACGTTGACGTCGGGACGGGCGGGGCCGTCGGGCACGAGCCACGAGACGAGACGCCACTCGGTAGGCGTCAGCTTGTGAGGCCAGGTCCGGGCGTCCTCGAGGGCGAGCGCCAAGCCGGCCGCGAACGGTCGCCACTCGACGTCCGGCTGGTACATCCCTCGAGGTCGCTCGACGGCGATCTGCTTGAGGCCCGCGTCCTCGATGGCGCGGGCGAGGTCGGCGAGCGGTTGCCAAGCGGCGAGCGGTTCGGGGACGGGCGGTCTCGGCATGGCCGGATGCTACGGCCTCCTCTCCTAACGGCTCTTGGCCGCACTGTCTAGGGTTGTCTCGCGGCGGCGGTCTGGCCGCGGTTGCAATGCGGCGCCGTTGACCGAGGGTTGGCGGGGTGTACCGATCCGGCCTCCTTTTACGTGGCGCAACTGCGCCGGGGCCGGTTGCCGGTGTCACTCCGGGGCAGGTCCGGTGACGGGCGAGGCAGCGGTCGGGGTCTCCTTTTTTC
>NZ_JBARYR010000507.1:0-1861 GCF_049648075.1 Rubrivirga sp.
CTCGAGGCCGGCCGACCAGCGCGGCATGGGCCTGCGCATCATGCACTACCGCGCCCACCTGGCCGGCGGCTCGCTCGAGGTCCGGCCCGGCGCCCAGCGCGGGACCGTCGTGACCTGCACGGTCCCGCTCCGCGGCCCCGGCTTCTACACCGACTCGACCTCATGACCCGCATCCTGCTCGTCGACGACCACCCGCTGCTCCGCCAGGGCATCGCCATGACCATCGAGGCCGAGGCCGACCTCGAGGTCGCCGCCCAGGCCGGCGACGCCGAGGAGGCCGTCGCCATCTTCGACGACGTCGCGCCCGACCTGGTCATCACCGACATTTCGCTGCCCGGCATGAACGGGCTGGAGCTGCTCAAGAACCTGCTGTCCCAGCACCCCGACTTGCGCGTGCTGGTCGTCTCGCGCCACGACGAGGAGCTCTACGCCGAGCGCGCCGTCCGCGCCGGAGCGCGCGGCTACGTCTCGAAGGTGGCCGCGGGGGACCAGATCGTGACGGCGATCCGGCGCGTGCTGCGGGGCGGCATCCACCTGTCGGAGGACCTCAAGGACAAGATACTGTTCGGCGCGGCGTCCGGCGCCAAGGACGCGACGCAGACGCCGCTCGAGGTCCTGAGCGACCGCGAACTCGAGGTGTTCGAGATGACGGGCCGCGGGATCCCGACGCGGGAGATCTCCGAGCGGCTGCACCTGTCGGTCAAGACGGTCGAGAGCTACCGCTCGCGGATCAAGGCCAAGCTGGGCCTGGCGAACGGGACGGAGCTCATCAAGCACGCCGTCGCCTGGGTCGAGGGCGAGGGCGCCGGCCGGTAGCGCCCGAGCGGCGTGCCCGTCCTCGAGGTCGCGGGCTGGGTCCCCTTCTCGGATGAGGAGGGGGGACAGGGGGTGGTGGCCGTCCGAACTCGAGGTCGGACCACCGAGGTCGGCTCCTCGAGGCCGGACAGCGTGGGGCGTTCCCAGTCTGGGCGGTCCCGGTCGGGTCGTCCTCGTGGTCGAGGCGTCGACGGCGTAGGGGCCGCGGCGCAGCGCGTGGGGCCGAGCCTCGCAGGCGGCTCCGTGGAGAGACCGCAGCCCGCTCGGCGGATCTCCGACAGAGGCGCGGTCTCGGTACCTCGAGGTTGGTCTCACACCGCCTCCACCGCCCATGTCGTCACCTGCTCCGTCCGTCGCCCTCGTCACCGGCGCCGGCTCCGGGATCGGCCGCTCGATCGCCCTCCGCTACGCCCGCGACGGCGCCGAGGTCACCGTCTCCGACATCGACCTCGAGGGCGCCGAAGAGACCGTGCGCCAGATCGAGGAGGCCGGCGGGACGGCGATGGCCGTCGCCTCCGACGTCTCGGACCCCGACGCCTGCCGCGACCTGGTCCGCCGGACCATCGAGGCCTACGGACGGCTCGACGCGGCCTGCAACAACGCCGGCGTCGGCGGCGCCCAGGCACTCACGGCCGACTACGCCGTCGAGGACTGGCAGCACGTGATCGACGTCAACCTGTCGGGCGTGTTCTACGGGATGAAGCACCAGATCCCGGCCCTGCTCGAGTCGGGCGGCGGGGCCATCGTCAACGTGGCGTCGATCCTGGGCCAGGTCGGGTTCGAGACCGCGCCCGCCTACGTCGCCGCCAAGCACGGCGTCGTCGGGCTGACGCGGACGGCCGCCCTCGAGTACGGCGCCCAAGGCGTCCGCGTCAACTCGGTCGGGCCGGCCTTTATCCGCACGCCGATGATCTCCGCCCTCGAGGACGACGACGAGACGCGCGCGATGCTGGTCGGCCGGCACCCGGTCGGTCGTCTGGGGGAGCCCGACGAGGTGGCGGGCCTGGTCGCCTGGCTGAGCTCGACCGACGCCTCGTTCGTCACC
>NZ_JBARYR010000508.1:0-3763 GCF_049648075.1 Rubrivirga sp.
CGCGGCGTCGCCGACGAGGAGATCGCGCTGACGGGCCAGAAGCGGGCCGCCGTCGCCCGTGCCGAGGGCTCACCGGCCGCCCTCGACAGTGCGGGCGTGACGTTCGCGTTCGCCACCTTCGAGGTCAAGCCCGGCGACGTCCACGCCAACCTGGTCCGCATGGTCGAGGCCGGGCTCAGCCACGACGCCGCGCTCGCCGCGCTCACCTCCACACCCGCCGACTTGCTGGGCCTGGGCCGGGAGCTCGGCACCGTCGAGGCCGGGAAGCTGGCCAACTTGGTCATCACGAGTGGCCCCCTGTTCACCGACTCGACGGCCATCCGCCATGTGCTCGTCGAGGGCGTCCGATACGACCTCGAGGACGATGCGCAAGAGGGCGCCGACCCCGACGCAGTTGTCGAAGCCGCCGGAACGTGGGACTACGAGGTCTCGACGCCAGGCGGCAACCAAGAGGGCACGTTCGAGATCACGGGATCGGGCGACGACCTGGGCGGCACCATCACGAGCGACGGCGACACCAATACGTTCGAGACCGTCGTCCTCGAGGGCAACTCGCTGACGCTCGTGTTCACGTCCCCTGACATCGGCGCCCAGGTCACGATCGCCGGCATCATCACGGACGACGAGTTCAGCGGGACCGCCGACGTCGGCTCGTTCGGCTCGTTCCCCATCACGGCCACGCGTCGCCCCGAGTAACCATGAAGCGACTCTTCCCTGCCCTCCTGTTTTTGGCGCTCTCGGCGAGTGCCCAGACGCCGCTCGAGCTTCCTCCCGCGTCCGAGCGCGGCGACGTGTTGTTGCGCGGCGGCACCGTCCACACGGTCGTCGGCGACGCGCTCGAGAACACGGACGTGCTCGTTCGGGACGGCCGGATCGAACGGATCGGGACCGGCCTCGAGGCACCGCGTGGCGTCACGGTGGTCGACGTGACCGGCCGGCACGTCACGCCCGGCATCATCGACGCCCACAGCCACATCGCGCTGTCGAGCGTCAACGAGGCCTCGAACCCGATCGTGGCCGAGGTCCAGATGCGTGACGCGGTCGACCCGTCGGACATCGGGATCTACCGCGCGCTCGCAGGCGGCGTCACGAGCATCCACGTCATGCACGGCTCGGCGAACCCGGTCGGCGGCGAGAACGAGACGCTCAAGCTCCGCTGGGGCACGCTCGACCCGGACGGATTGCTCTTCGAGGACGCGCCCCGGACGATCAAGTTTGCGCTCGGCGAGAACCCGACCCGAGTCCACGGCCGAGGCCGCGGCGTCCGCCCGAGCACGCGGATGGGCATCGAGCAGGTCTACCGCGAGGCGTTCACCGAGGCGCTCGAGTACCGCGCCGCGCAGACCGACGCCCTCGAGGCCGGAGATCCGCTCCCCCCGATCGACCGCCGCATGGAGACCCTCGTCGGCATCTTGGAGGGCGACGTCTTGGTCCACTGCCACAGCTACCGCGCCGACGAGATCCTGATGCTGATGGAGGTCTTTCAAGACTTCGGCATCGAGCGGCTGACGTTCCAGCACGCCAACGAGGCGTTCAAGGTGGCGCCCGAACTCGCCGCGTTCGGCGCCGGCGCCTCGGTCTTCTCCGACTGGGCCAACTACAAGTTCGAGGTCTACTACTCGACGGCCCACAACGCCGCGATCCTGACCCGCAACGGCGTCCGCACGTCGATCAACTCCGACGACGCGGGGCTCCTGCGCTACCTCTACCACGAGGCGGCCAAGACCCAGCGCTACGGCGGCCTCGATGACCGCGACGCGCTCGCCACGGTGACCATCAACCCGGCCCACCAGCTCGGCATCGACGACCGGGTCGGCACCCTCGAGGTCGGGAAGGACGCGGACATCGCGGTGTTCTCGGACCACCCGCTCTCGATCTACACGCGCGTCGACATGACGTTCGTGGACGGCGTCGCCCGGTTCGACAGAATGCGCGACGGCGACGACCAGCGCCTGTTCGTCGACCCCGAAGAGGAGATCGTGATGCTCGGCGGCGACCACTCCCACTCCTGCATGTTGGGCACCGACCTCGACGCCCTCATGCTCGGCGAGCTCTCGCACAGCCACTAGCCGACCTCGAGGACGGCAGAACCGTCGCTCGCTCCTCTTTTTAGCTCGGGACCTTTTACGACCTCGAGGTCGACCCTTTCCTTCGCGCCTGACATGATGCGCCTCTCCCCTCTTCTCCTGGCCGCGCTCGTCGCGGCGCCCGCGTTCGCACAGGGTCCTCAGTACCAGGGCCGGACGGGGACGTTCGCGCTCACGGACTGCCGGATCGAGACCGTCACACGCGGCACGATCGAGAGCGGGACCGTCGTCCTCGAGGACGGACGGATCACGGCGGTCGGGCAGGCGACGGTGCCGGCCGGGGCGGTCCGCATCCCGTGTGACGGCGGGACGGTGTACCCCGGCATGATCGACAGCGGGACCATCATCGGGCTTCAGGAGGTCGGGTCGCAGGCGGAGACGCGTGACTTCGACGAGTTGGGCGACGTGACGCCACAAATGGAGGCGCTGACGGCGATCAACCCGTCCTCGATCCACTTCCCGATCACGCGCGTCTCGGGCGTTACGACGGCGCTCTCGGTCCCGCAGGGCGGCATCATGCCGGGCACGGCGGCGCTCGTCAACGCCCACGGCTACACACCCGACCAGATGGCCGCCGGCTTCGAAGGCGTGGTCCTGAACTGGCCCGCGTCGGGCCGTCAGGGTCGGTTCGACCGCCGGAGCCAGGAGGCCATCGACAAGGCGGCGACGGAGGCGCTCGAGAAGCTGAACGAGGTCTGGGACCAGGCGGTCCTGTACGCCCGGATCGACTCGGCCCGAACGGCGAGCGGGGCGGACGGCGTGCAGTCGTACCAGCCGGAGATGGCGGCGCTCTTACCGGTGGTCCGCGGCGAGCGCGTCTTGTTGCTCGAGGCCAACGCGGCGCCCGACATCGCGAAGGCGCTCGAGTGGCTCGAGGACAAAGATGTCCGCGTCGTCCTGACGGGCGCCGCCGAGGGCTGGCGCGTCGCGGACCGGATCGCGGAAGCCGGCCTCCCGGTCGTCACCGGCCCGGTCACGGGCCTGCCGACCCGGGCGAGCGACCGCTACGACCGGACGTACCAGAACGCAGCGCTCCTGTCCCAGGCCGGCGTCACGGTCGCGCTCCAGACGCAGGACCGGATGCAGAACTACCGCAACCTGCCCTTCCACGCCGGCTTCGCGGTCGCCCACGGCCGCGAGCTCGGCTTCGACCGCCAGTCCGCCTTGGAGGCCGTGACCATCAACCCGGCGCGGATGTTCGGCGTCGACGGCGACCTGGGCAGCATCGAGGTCGGCAAGAAGGCGACGCTGTTCATCGCCGATGGCGACCCGTTCCAGCCGCAGACCCAGGTGACGGCGCTGTTTATCGACGGGTACCAGTTGCCGCTCATCAACCGCCAGACGGAGCTGTTCGAGGAGTACCTCGAGCGCGTCCCCGGCCTCGAACTCGGCGGCGAGTAGTCGAGGACGGAGCCCCACCCGCAGCCAGCCGTTCGCCCTCGGTGGCGACACCCGTCCTCCTGCTCCACGGCCTGGCCCGGACCGGCCTGTCGATGGCCCCGATGGCCTGGGCGCTCCGCCGCGCAGGCTTCGCGCCTCAGATCGTCGACTACCCCTCGCGGCGACGGTCGATCTCGGACCTCGTCCTCGAGGTCGTTGGCCCGCGCGTGGACGCCCTCGGAGACGGACCGGTCCATTTCGTGACGCACTCGTTGGGCGGCGTGCTGGCCCGTGCC
>NZ_JBARYR010000509.1:0-1756 GCF_049648075.1 Rubrivirga sp.
CGGGCGGGTCCCGCGAGTACAAGACGCCCTCCTGCGACCCCGTCCGCGTTACCGTCCCAACGGGTGTCCGCGACGGGTTCAAGATCAAGCTCGGCGGTCGAGGGGAGGCCTCCCCCGACGGCCGAGGCGCCCCGGGCGACCTGTTCCTCACGTTCCGCGTCACGCCCAACGCCCAGTTCTCCCGGGAGGGGGACGACCTGGTCACGACCGAAACGATCTCGGCCATCGAGGCCATGATCGGGACCACGCGTGAGGTCACGACCGCCTACGGCCGGACCGTCCGCCTCAAGGTCAAGCCCGGGACGCAGCCCGGCGCTCGGCTCCGCGTCCGCGGCCAGGGCGTCGAGACCGATGCGTCCAAGGGCGACCTCTACGTCGTCCTCGAGGTCGACGTCCCCGCCCTCGAGGGCGAGACGGCCGACCAGCTCCGCGAGTGGGCCGACTCGGCAGGGCTGGTCTAGGGCCTGCCTGGTGATCCGGGACGGGGCCGAACGCGATCGCCGGAGTCGACTCGCAAGGAGCGCGAAGCAGCCATAGCGCGGGCTGTGGCGATGGAGCGCGACACGGCGAGCCGGCGCTGGGGCCGCGTGTAGGCCGATCTGGAGTCGCCAGACGGAGCCCAATCTGGCTCTAGCTCGACGACGTGCTCTCCGAGACGACCTCGAGGTCGCGGGCCGCGTGGGAGCGCTCGAGGGCGTCCCGCAACGCCGGGAGCTGAACGGGCTTGGTCAGGTAGTCGTCGCAGCCGGCCTCGAGACACCGCTCGCGGTCGCCGTCCATGGCGTTGGCCGTGAGCGCGATGATCCGCGGCTGATCGACGCCCTCGAGGGCGCGAATGCGCTGGGTCGCCTCCAAGCCGTCCATGACGGGCATCTGGACGTCCATGAAGACCACGTCGTAAGCTTCCCCGAACAAGCAGCGGCGCTCGACCTCGGTGACGGCCTCGGCCCCGTTCGCGACCACGTCGGCCTTGACGTGGAGACGGCCGAGCAGGCGGACCGCCACCTTCTGGTTGACGACGTTGTCTTCGGCGATGAGAACACGAAGGCCCGTTCTCGTAGGCGCCACCGGCCCCTCGGTCTCCGCGGGCCGAGCGATCCAGGCTGAGCGGCGCTCACCGGTGGCCGGTGCTCTTTTCGCGCCGAAGACCTCCATCAAGACCTCGTAGATCTGAGCCGGTTTCGTGGGCTTGTAGAGGACGCGGTGGACCCCTGCCGCCAAGGCCCTCTCCCGAAGAGACGCGTCCCGGTTGATCGACGTCAGCATGACGATGGCAGGGGCGTCGCCGCCTTTCCCCAGCCGGATTGCCTGGGCCGTCTCGAGGCCGTCCATCTCCGGCATCTGCATGTCTAGCAACACCAGATCGTACGGGTCCCCGTCCTCGACGGCGCTACGGATCGCCTCGACGGCCTCGACGCCCGAGTGGACCGCAGCGGACGGCATTTGCCACCTCGAGGTCAGGCGGCTCAGGATCTCGCGGTTGACGTCGTTGTCGTCGACGATCAGAACGCGCTTGCCCTCGAGGGCGGGCTGGTCGGAGCGGGCGAACACGCGGCGCTCGGTCTGTGCGACTGTCGCCTGGATGTCGAACGAGAACGTCGAGCCTTCGCCCTCGACGCTGGCGACGGCCATCGACCCGCCCATCATCTCGGTCAGGCGGCGGCAGATCGTGAGCCCCAGGCCCGTCCCACCGTACTCCCGCGTCGTCGACGCGTCGGCTTGCGAGAACGACTCGAACACGGCGTCCAGCTTGTCC
>NZ_JBARYR010000510.1:0-4624 GCF_049648075.1 Rubrivirga sp.
GGACCTGGGCGACGGTCTGACCGGCTCGGACGAACGAGCCGACGGGCGCGACGTAGGTCAGCATCCCCGGCACGTCCGGCGACAGCGTCGCGTCGTTGTCCGCGTCGACCGTCCCGGTCAGCTCGATGGTGTCCTCGAAGTACGTCGGCGTCGCGACGACGACCTCGACGGGGATGGAGGTGTCGCGCGGGGCCTCGGCCTCGGCGGTGCCGGCGGCCTCGTCGCCGCCACAAGCGGACAGGACGAGCGCGGCGGTGAGCGCGAGAGATAGGTGTCGCATCATGGTCGGCCTCGAGGACGAGGCGGGGCGAGTGTCGGCCGTGGGACCGAGGAGGACCGACCTCGAGGTCGGAACGGGGCTGCTGGCGTCGGTGGGGGCGTATTGCAACGCGCTCCTACGAATGAGCTTGGGCGCGCGCTCGACCTCGAGGTCGAACATCGAGGGCGTGGTCATCGGGGCGTGTCGGAGTCGGCCGTGGGGACGGTCTCGGGACGGGGGAACGCGGCCGGCGCCGGCCCGACGGGGAGCGCGGGGACCACCTCGGGCAAGGGCGCCGTGTCGATGGCGGTCGGGGCGATGGTGCCGGTCGCGCGCTCGTAGGCGCTGCGGGCCACCAACGCGTCGAAGACGGCCTGGAGCTGGTTGAGGCGCGCCACGTCGAGGTTCTGGCTCGCGACGCGGACGTCGACCTGGGACGCGACGCCTTCCTCGAGGCGGGCGCTGGCGAACGTGAACGCGGTCTCGGCCGTCTGGACCGTCTGGGCTTGGGCGCTGAGGCGGCGCTCGGCGCTCTCGAGCTGGCGGATCGCGCTCGCGACCTCGAGGCGTGCCCCGTTGCGGACCTGCTCGAGTTGGATCTCGGCCTGGTCGATCGCGATCTGGTTCTGCTGGATCCGTCGGCGCGTCTGGAAGCCGTCGAACAGCTGCCAGTTCATGCTCAGCCCGACCGACAGCGCCGGCTGCCAGTAGTCGTCGGAAAAGAAGTCCGTCGAGCCGGACTCGAACGTGAACGGGTCCGAGGGGTCGGGCGTCGTCAGGAAGCTGCGGTCGTCGGGGATGGAGCCGTTGTAGCTCGCGTTGACGAACGCGCTCAGCGACGGGTACAGCGCGGCGGTCGTGATGCTTTTTTGGACCTCGTTGAGCCGGACCGCGAGCGACGCCTGCTGAACGTCGGGGCGGAGGTTGAGCGAGCGCTCGGCCGCGGCGGCCAGGCCAGCGGTCTGGAACAGGCCGGGCTCCGGCGGCGCCAGCTCGCCCTCGAGGACGATGCGCGACCCGACCGGCAGTCCCAACGTCAAGAGAAGCTGGTCGACGGCGATGTTCGCCTGGGCCTCCGCCTGCACGACGCCGGTCTCAGCGTTCGCCAGGTCGACCTCGGCGTTGAGGCGCTCCAAGACGGGTCGGACGCCTTGGGCCACCAAGAGCGACGCGTCGCGTGCCGTCTCGCTCGACCGCTGGAGCGACGACCGCTGGACGGCGGCCTGCTCTTGCGCCAACAGCGCGCCGTAGAACGCCTGCCGCGTCTGGTCGATGATCTCGTTCCGTCGCGCCTCGACGGCCGACTCGTTGATCTGGACCAGCTCGCGCGCGCCCTTGACAGCCGCGAACGCCGTCGCCGAGTAGATCGGCTGGCTCAGCGTGAGCGAGTTCACGAACTGGTTGTCGGTCCCGAACGGGTTGCCGCCGTCCTCTTGGGAGAACCCGGCCGCGGACTGGCCCTGCGTGACGCGCTGGTTGTACTCCTGGAACGAGATCGGCTGCGTCGTCGGGTCGCCGTCCGTGCGGGCGCTCTCGTTGAACTGGAGCCACCCGATGGCGCCCAGCCCGCCGAAGATGTTGCCGGCCGACGAGCCCGCGAAGGGGTTGGCCTGGACCACGTTGCGGGTGTAGGAGCTCGCGGCGTCCAAGCGGGGGAAGAGCTGGCCGTAGGCCTCGCTCACCTGGGACTGCGCCGTCTCGACATCGAGGCCGGCGAGCCGTAGCGCGTAGGCCCGTTCGAGCGCGATCTCGATAGCCGCGTCGAGGTCGAGGGTCGCCGGGACGGCGTCGGCCGCGGCGGTCTCGGCCTCGAGGACGTCCTCGATGGTGAACTCGGCGGGGGGCTGGGCCTGGGCGCCGAGCGCGATCACGCCGAGCAGGAGGGGGAGCGTACGCATTTAGTCGTCGGTGTCGGACGCGAGCAGGCCGTCGAACAGGACGGTCGTCAAGAATTCGGCGGCCTCGTCGGCCGAGCCAAAGGGGGCGGGTTTGAAGGTGCCCGTCGGATCACAGGCCGCGTCAACCTCGGCCATCAGGTAGCCGCGGACGTTCCCCATCAAGACATGAGCGATGGGGTGGGCCGGGAGCGGCCGGAGCGCCCCGCTCTCGACGGCCCGCCCGATAGGCGCGGCGACGGCCTCGATGATGCCGTAGAAGTGGAGCGCGAACGCGGCCTCTTGCTCGAGGGAGATCTTGGTCCGGTGACCCTCCTTCATGAACATGAGCATCGGCCCACGCGTGTCGTCGAACTGCTGAATCAGGCCACGGATGAATCCCAGAAACGCCGCCCGAGCTCCGGCCGGCGTCGATAGGTCCGCGTCCTCGAACGAGTCCGAGATGACCCGGTGCATCCCGGCGGCGACGCGCTCCTCAAAGAGGGTCAGGAACAGTTCGTCCTTGCCATCAGGGAAGTAGTTGTAGATGGTCCCCTTGCCGAACTCGGCGCGCTCAGCGATCTCGTCGACGGAGGCGCTGCTGTAGCCCTTCTCGGCGAACACCTCGAGGGCGGCGTCGAGCATCGCGTCGCGGCGAGCTAAGCGTTCGCGCTCGCGGCGGCTCAGGGTCAGATCAGGGTCGACGGCTAGGGTCAAGATGGATCGGTCGTCAGAAGGTGACTGATTGGTCATTTTTAAAACCAGGTCGTCAGTACGGGTCGATATGTCCTTGGTTTCGCGGGATCCCGTTAAGACGAAGAGAAGGGACGCCTGTGACAGACGCCCCTTCATGTGTGCGACGCATGGTGGCAGATTCCGTCCTCGAGGACGCCGCCCAGCGTGGCTTCGAGGTCGAACCGGCGCCCAGTTGAGAGGCGTCGGGTCCGTGGAACGAGTCGGTTCGCCCACGCGTCCTCGAGGTCGGACGTGGATCACCCCCTGTCCCCTCCTCACGAGGGGAGGGGGGACTCGATCTGGCGACCTCGAGGTCGAGCTGGTGTACCGAGAAATAGCTGAAGAGCGCCTCTCGTGGTGTGGGGCGCGATTCTCGCCCTCGAGGTCGGGCGGCTGCGTCGTCCTCGAGGCGCCGGCTCTAGACGTACTCGTCCATGCCGCGCGCGCCCAGGAAGTCGACGACGTCCTTGACCTTTTGGGCTTGCTCGCGGTGGCACACCAGGACCGCGTCGCCGGTGTCCACGACGACCGTGTCCTCCATCCCGACCAGCACCAGCAGGCGCCCGTCGCTGGACCGCGCGTAGCTGCGCGCCGTGTCCTGCAAGATCACGTTGCCCTCGGCCCGGTTGCCCGCGTCGTCCTTGTCGGCCAGTTCGTGGACGGCTCGCCAGTCACCGACGTCGCTCCAGCCGAACGCGCCGGGGACGACCAGCACACGGTCGGCCTGCTCCAGGATGCCGTAGTCGATCGAGATCTTGGGGCTCCGCTCGTAGGCGTCCTCGATGGCGGCCGCCTCGCCGTCGGTGCCGATGGCGTCGATGAGAGGGGCGAACAGGTGGTGGACCTTGGGGAGGTAGCGTTCGAAGGCGGCCATGATGGCGTCGGCGCGCCAGATGAACATGCCCGAGTTCCAGAGGAAGTCGCCGGCATCCAGGAAGCGCTCGGCGGTCTTGACGTCGGGCTTCTCGGCGAACGTCAACACGGGGTAGGCGCGGGGCGTGTCGTACTCCTCGAGGTCGAGCGCCTCACCCGGTTTGCCGTCGCCCTCGAGGTCGTACTGGACGTAGCCGTAGCCCGTCTCCGGGTGCGTCGGGCGGATGCCGATGGTGACGAGAGGCCCGGGGCCGTCACCGGTCGGCTGAGCGGCCTCGACGGCGGCCTCGAGGACGTCCTGGAAGCGCTGGACGTTGGCGATCAGGTGGTCGGCGGGCAAGACCACCATGGTCGCGTCGGGGTCCTGGGCCAGCAGCTTGGCGGCGGCGAGCGCGATGCACGGGGCCGTGTTCCGGGCGACGGGCTCGCCCAGGATGTTGCCGGCCGGGATGGCGGGCAGGTGCTCGCCCGTGATCCCGGTGTAGTCGGCGTTGGTAACGACGAGCGTCCGGTCGGCGTCGACGAGCGGCTGGAGCCGGGCGAACGTGTTCTGGATCAGCGAGGCGTCGCCGAAGACGTCGAGGAACTGCTTGGGCGTCGCGCGGCGGCTCCGCGGCCAGAAGCGGCTGCCGACGCCGCCGGCCATGATGACAGCGTAGAGGGACATGATAGAGGGGAGAGGTCTGGGGCTCAAGATCGGCACCGCGGCTCGTCGATAGAGGCCGCGTGTGGCAGAGAAGAGGTGGATCGGCCGCGACCTCGAGGTCTGGGGCGTCACGGTTCGTCCGGCCCCGAGGCCGGCGCCACGGCCACCCCGCGCTCTCACGAGCCGTCCGCGCGCGGGGAGGTCCACACGGTCCTTCGGCCGTCCTCGAGGACGGAC
>NZ_JBARYR010000511.1:0-6717 GCF_049648075.1 Rubrivirga sp.
TCGAGTTCTGCCGTCAGTCGAAGTCGCTGTTCATCTTCGACGAGGTCCACCACCTGTCCCACGACGGGACCTGGGCGCAGGCCATCGAGCGGTTCCCGCACGCCGCGTCGGTCGCGCTATCCGGCACGCCGATGCGAAGCGACAGCAAGTCGCTGTTCGGCGTGCCCACGACGACGGACGCGGAGGGCTTCGAGTACTACGACGCGCTCCACGAGGTCGGGATGCGCGAGGCGCACTCGGAGGGCGGCATCCTCAAACGCGTCGAGGCCCACGTCGTCGACTACGCCGTCCGCATGGTGCGGACCGACACGGGCGAGGAGGTCGAGGTCTCCCTCACCGCCCTCCGCGACGACCCCGAGGCCTCGCGCGACGTCGACGCCTACCTCGCCCGGCGCAAGCTCCGCTTCCACGAGGTCTACCTCGATACGCTCTTGGGCCCGGCGTTCGAGCGGTTCAGCCAAAAACGCGGCGCCCTGGCGCGCATGATGGCGCGGTCCGGGACCTGGCAGGGGTACCGCGACCACCAGATGCTCATCATCGCGATGAGCAACGCCCACGCCCGCGCGATCCACGAGTTCGTCCGCCGTCGCTACCCCGACGTCCTCTCGGCCCGGATCGGCCAGGACGTGCCGGCCGGCGACCGCCAACAACGCCTGGACGCCTACCGCAACGGCGAGATCGACGTCATGGTCCAGGTCGACATGATCGGCGAGGGCACGGACATCAAGCCGATCTCCGTGCTCGTCAAGGCCGACCTGGTGCGGGCCGTCGGCAAGACGATGCAGCAGGTGTTTCGGGGGATGCGCTACGTGCCGCAGTGGCCCGAGGAGGCCAACACGTGTGACCTGTACGCGGCCGAGGACTCGGGAGTAGCCGAGACATTGCGCTGGATCGCGGCCGAGGAGACGCTCGGCACCAAGAAGAGCAACGGCGGCGATGGGACTGGCGAGGCGCCCGTCTCCGAGCAGACCGAGGCCAGTGTGTGGGAGCTCAAAGCGGTCCGCCAAGGAACGAGCCAGACGCTGTCGCTCGAGCAGATGCCGGGCTACCGAACGGCGTCCGACTTCCACCGCGACGTCCCCGTCGAGGTCGCCAAGCCCGTCGCCCTCGACATGGCCGCGCGCGAGCGCGAACTGCGGCAGACGTGCGCCGAGCTCGCCAAAGAGCTCAGCTACGCCGCCGACGTCTCGGTCCGCCAGGTCCACGCGGCGTGGAAGCAGCAGGGGCGCGGGCAAGCACAGGCGCTAGCCAGCGTCGTCGCCCTCGACAAGAAGCGGGCATGGCTGGAGCGATCGCTCCGTTTGGGCCGGCTCGCGTAGCCGTCCTCGAGGGCTCACGCGCCCTTCCGGCAGTCGTCCTCGAGGACGAGCAGGACTCGCGCGTCGGCTCCGAGAGTGGCGCACAACGCTTCTGCCCAACCGGCGTCGAGACGTCGTCACGTCGCCGCAGCAAACGGGCGTCCTCGAGGCCGAGCACCGACCTCGAGGACGCGACGGCCTCAGCTCGCGAGCGCCCGGACGGCGTCGGCGAGCATCCCGACCTTCGCAGCATCGCTCGAGGACGAGCGCTTGCCGTCGACCATCGACGCGATCTCCATCAGGGCTGTGCGGCGGGCCGAGCCCGAGGCGCCCTCGGCGCGAGACAGCATCTCGCGGACCGTCGCGACGTCTGCTCCCTCGAGGCCGCGCGACCGCTCGAGCTGGTCGACGTAGGCCCGCGCCAACGCGAACGAGGCCGGCCAGGTGTACTTCGGCTGGCCCTGGGCGTTGAGCAGGTCGTACTCGACCGTGTTCGCGGCTTCGATCTCGTTCGCGGTTAGGAACGCGCTCGGGGTGAGCTCGAACACGTCCAAGCCGCGAGCGATCTCCGAGCTCACGATGTAGCCGTTGTACCAGTAGACGGACCAGCTGCCGCCCATCTGGAACTCGTCGGCGTCGATCGGGCCGCGGTCATGGAACGCGATCTCCATCGGTTTGGCCGAGTCGGTCCAGTCGAAGATCGAGATGCCGCCCTGGTACCAACTCTGGACCATCACGTCCCGTCCCGGGATCGGGATCAGGGAGCCGTTGTGGGCCACGCAGTTCTCCGTCGAGGTCTGAGCCGCGGGGATTTTGTAGTAGCTCACGAAGTCCATCTCGCCGTCCTCGATGTCGAAGATGGCGTTCGCGCCCCACTCTTTCGGGTCGTCGGCGCGGCACTTGGGCTGGCCGCCGCCGCCCCACTCGTCGGTAAAGAGGACCTTCGTGCCGTCGTTGTTGAACGTGGCCGAGTGCCAGTAGGCGAAGTTGGAGTCCGCGACGGCGTCGATGCGGCGGGGCATGGCCGGGTTCGAGATATCGAGGAGCAAGCCGTAGCCCTCACACGCACCGCCGGCCAGGCCGATTTCGGGGTAGAGCGTGATGTCGTGGCACTGGTCGGGGCCGCGGCGCTCCTCCTCGTCGTCGCCAGCGCCGAAGCGCTCGGCGATGATCTGCGGAAGCTGCTCGCGGAGCATCGTGCTGTCGGCGTCGGTCGGGTCGCCCTCACCACCACGCGCCTGGATCATCTGGCGTAAGAGCTGCTCGGCAAAGCCGTCCGGCAGGACGCGGTCCTGACCGCCGAAGTTGACCACGAACTTGCCTTCGGCACGCGCGCGGTCGATCGCGGCGATGTCGGAGGGAGCCATGCGCTCGCGCGTCGGCGGGGCCTCGAGGTCGTCGAAGATGCGGGGCGAGCTCACGATCCGAGCCGCCGTCGGGTCGTCGAGCGGTACCTGGATGACCTCGATGCGGAACAGGGCGGAGTTCGAGTCCTCCTCCGGGAACGCGGACGAGCAGCCCGGCAGCTCCTCGTCGGGGCGGACGGACGCCGAGCCGGAGACGTAGACGTAGACGTTCTCGTCGTCGTTGGGGTCTTTCAAGACCGAGTGCGTGTGCGAGCCGCGGCACGTCTGGACGTTGGAGACGTACTCGGGATTGCGGATGTCCGAGATGTCGAAGATGCGGATGCCCCTCAAGCGGTCCGGGCTGACGGCGCCCTGGTTTCCTTGCGTGCCGCAGTCCAGACGGCCGCCCAGGCCCTCGCCGGAGACGAACATCAAGTCCCCGTAGACCGACACGTCGCTCTGGGACGCCGGGCAGACGTACTCCGTGACGAGCTCGGGCGCGGCCGGGTTGGTCATGTCCCAGATCTGGACGCCGTTGTAGTTGCCCTGGATGATGAAGTTGTCCTTGAACGCGAGGTCGGAGTTGGTGACGCCGACGAACGCCTCGGGCGGCGGCGTCGCGGACAGCAGGCGCATGTTCCAGATGGCTTCCTCCGCGTCGAACAGACCCGCTCCCAGCCCGACTCGCGGGTCAGGCGAGGGGACCGTCGACATAGGGTTCATCATGGGGCCAGACGTCGAGGCCATCATGGGGGCGCCCTGGGAGCAGGCCGATAAGACCAGGCCGGCGACGAGGGTGGCGGCGCCGAGGCGCAAGGTGTCGAGAAGTCGCATGGTGGTGTGGGGTGTTGCGTGGGGTCCCGACCTCGAGGTCGGCGTGTCATCGAGGACGGCTAGTCCGTCATGGCGTCGAGCATCTGCTGCATCCGAGCGATCTCGGTGCGCTGGTCGACCTGGACGTCGGAGGCGAGCCGGAACGAGGCCTCGTCCTGTCCGGCGCCGTCGGCCTCGAACAGGTCTTCGACCATGACGACGGCGCCGCCGTGGTGCTGAATCATGAACTCGAGGAACAGGCGGTCGAACTCTGCACCCTGGGCGGCGGCGAGTCGGTCGAGCTGGGCCTGGGACAGCATCCCCGGCATCGAGGAGTGATCGTGCATCGTGCCCCCGTGATCCATGCCCCCGTGATTCATCCCGCCATGGTCCATCTCGTCGGCGTCGTCGGCGTGATCCGTTCCAGCGTGGTCCATCCCGCCGTGGTCCATCGGCACGCCCTCGAGGGTGACGGTCAGAACGGTCCCTTCGATCTCGAACACCGGGACCGGCTGGCCACGGTCGCGGAGCCACGTCTGCATCGTCTCGATCTCGTCGCGCTGGGCGTTCGCGATCCGCGCCGCCAACGTCTTGACGGCCTGACCGCCGCCGGCATCAGGGGCGAGTGCGCTCATCACGAGCGCCTGGGCGTGGTGCCCGATCATGCCCGTCATAAAGTCGACGTCGGCCTGGACGAACCGGGTCTGCGCCTCTTGCTGCCGTGCCCAGTACGCGGCCTCGAGGTCGGACATCTCAGCGGGGTCGCCTGGCGAGACGGTCGTCCTCGAGGGCGAATCCGCGGCCTCGAGGCCGGCGGAGCTGGCACAGCCCGTGACCGCGAAGGCCAGCAAAAGCGCGACGTGCGGCGGGCGTCGGTCGATCCTCATGGGTCCGGTCGTGTGGGGCCCCAAGGTACACGCCGCCGTGAGAAACCTAGCAGCCCAACGCCTCGAAACCGTTCGGGCTCACGTCAGCACCTCTTTCCACGCCTTCCCGGCCTTCCGCCCACTCCCGATGCTCTTGACCGACTCGAGCCCGGCCGATCGGTCGTCGGGGTCCATCGCGCCGTTCGGCTTCGTGAACGAGATGCGGTAGTCGTTCTTCTTGACCCGCAGCTTGACGCCTCCGCTGAAGTAGTACCACGGGAAGACGACGTCCTCGACCTGGTGCAGGTGGACGCCGAACACCTTCTCGCCCTCGACCTCGAAGGTGAGCACTCCGTCGTGGAGGGTGAGGTAGCCGGGCTTGGTCTGGGTCGCGCCGATCATCTGCCAGGCGGGACTCTCGAAGGATTGGGACATGAGAGCGTGGGTGGTTGCTCTTCATCCGCGATCCTGTATCGCTCGGGATCACGACCTCGAGGTCGCTACCGCTTCGTGACTCGGACGCTGGGAAACGGGACGCCATCGAGGACGGCCCGGACGTGGTAAACGCCGGCCGGCGCGGACTCGAGTCCGACCTCGAGGTCGGAGACACCTCTGGGGATGGCGCGGGTGCTGGACCACACCTCGCGCCCGAGCACGTCGTAGACGGCGATCTCGAGGGCGCCGGCGGTCGCGGCTTGGATGCGGAGCGTCGTCCTCGAGGCCGTGGGGTTGGGGAAGGCGACGACTGTCGATGGCTCACCCACGACGGTTGGGTCGGCGGGTGTTGGAAACGTGCCGTAGGTCGTGCCACCGACCGTGGCAGCTATGAGCTTCCAACTGGTCCTCTTACTCGAGCCACGGGTCCCACTGGACACGTACCGATACTGGATGAGTCCGATTCCTCGCGCGTACACGTGCGTCACAGGCGGGGCCACAACTGCGACCTCGAGGTTGTAGGTCGTCCCTCCGATGTCCACGACCCACTCGATAGGCGCCCGTGAAAGCGCACCTAGAAATCCACCAGAGGGATTCGGGCTTTCCGGGACGTACGGAAATAGTCCTTCGCGCTGCCCGTCCGATCCGTAGGCAAAGCTCCGGCCATCAGAGCGGAGCCCGTAGAGACCGGAGGTCCCATCGGGTCCCTCCATTACCGCCACGGTATCCGCACCCTCTGCACGGAGAGCGGTCACGCGGTATGTCAACATCGTATCCGTCTGTACACATCTGGATGCCGTATACCCGATGCAGTCTTCGTTGGAGTACTCGTAGACCCATACATCTCCGACGTGGAGTGGCACGTACTCCCAAGCACGATCAGGACTGACTTGGGACTGGACCAGCGGCGAGAAGGCGATGGCGAGTACAACGAGACGAAAAGGCATGTGTGGTCGGACGGTTTCATCTCAACGATAGGTCTTGCCTGTTTAGCCGTCAACCGTCGGGGGCCGGCCTCGAGGTCGACGGGGTCTCCATTCCGAAGCGACGTAGGCGCTTGCATCCCCTCAAACGGGTCCGGGTATCTTCGCCGGTCTTCTCTCCTCCACATGGACATCGTCTCCATCGGTCGCGGCCTCATCGGTCTGGCCGGCATCGTCGCCATCGCGCTCGCGCTCTCGTCGGACCGGCGGCGCATCAACTGGCGGACGGTCGGCGCGGGGCTGCTGCTCCAGCTCACGTTCGCGATCCTGTTCCTCAAGGGCGACGAGTTGGCGACGGTTTTCTCGCCGTTCGGGTGGCCGAAGCTGGCCTTCTCGTGGGTCGCGAGCCTGTTCGTCGCGTTCCTGAGCGCCGTCGAGGCCGGCGCGACGTTCGTGTTCGGGTCGCTGGCGTTGTCGCCTGGAGCAGAGGGGTCGCTGGGCTTTTTCTTCTTCGCGTACGTGTTGCCGACGGTGATCGTGTTCGCGTCGCTGATGTCGATCCTGTACTACCTCGGCGTCATGCAGAAGGTGGTCCAGGGCGTGGCCTGGGTGGTCCAGCGGGCGCTGGGGACGTCGGGGCCGGAGTCGCTGTCGGTGAGCGCGAACATCTTCGTCGGCCAGACCGAGGCGCCGCTCGTCATCAAGCCGTACGTCAAGACCCTGACGCGGTCCGAGCTGATGGCCGTCATGACCGGCGGCATGGCGACGATCGCGGGCGGCGTGTTGGCGTCGTACGTCGCGTTCCTGGGCGAGCGCTACGCGGCCGTCCAAGGGATCGCCGTCGAGGCCGGGCAGCAGATCTTCGCCGAGCAACTGTTGGGGGCCAGTGTGATGGCCGCGCCGGCGGCCCTGGTCTTGGCCAAGATCCTGATCCCCGAGAAGGCCCGGCTGACCGCGCCCGCCCACCTCGAGGCGGGCGCCGTCGCGCCGGTCACCGACGCCGGCGAGGCGACGCAGCCCTCGACCTCGAGTGACG
>NZ_JBARYR010000512.1:0-9992 GCF_049648075.1 Rubrivirga sp.
CGTGGCTTCAAGTTTATCTCGTACGCCGTCTGGTGGGTTCGCCAGTCGATCCTGAAGGCGCTGTCCGACCAGGTCCGTACCGTCCGGCTCCCGCTCAACCGCGTCGGCACGCTGTCGAAGATGCGGAAGGCGTCGGCGCGTCTCGCCCAGGAGCTCGGCCGCCAGCCGACGGCGGAGGAGATCGCCAAGGAGCTCGACCTAAAGGAGGAGAAGGTCGTCGAGGGCTTGCAGCACTCGCGCCACTCGCTCTCGATGGACGCCCCGTTCGACGACGACGACGGCAACTCGCTGCTCGACGTCTTGGCGGACGACAACTACGAGCAGCCCGACGAGGACCTCACCAACGAGAGCCTCAACATCGACATCGAGCGGGCGCTCGCGACGTTGCACCCGCGCGAGGCCGAGATCACGCGTCTCTACTTCGGCATCGGGCACGAGCAGCCGCTCACGCTCGTCGAGGTCGGCCAGCGGTTCGGGCTCACGCGCGAGCGCGTCCGTCAGATCAAGGAGAAGGCGTTGCGCAAGCTGCGCCAGAAGCACCGCCGCGAGGAGTTGGTCGCGCACCTGAACTAAGGACTCGTCCTCGAGGACGATTTTCGCCCCGGCCGAGCACGCGCTCGGCCGGGGCGTTTTGCGTTTCGGGACGGCTGGTCCGCTGACCTCGAGGGCGGCTAGCTCGAACGCCGCGTCGAGAAGCGGAAGGGGAGGTACGCCGGACACGCCCCGACAACGCTCGTCGCGAGAAGGACGAGGGCCACGACGCCCAGCACGATGGCCGTGACGCCGCCGATGGCGCCGGTCGCGTAGAGGACCGCGACGACGGCGCCGGCCGTGAGGCGGAGGGTGCGGTCCAGGCCGCTCATGTTCTTGGTCATAGCTGTAGAGGTGGTGAGGCTCTACGATCCGACGCCTGTGTACCGCTCGTCCGTGACCCTGGTCACACAGACGCGTCCGCCCGCAATGCCTCGCCCTCGAGGACGGTGACCCGGCCTCGCGACAGCGCGACCCACCCCCGCCGTTCGAACTCCTCGAGCGCGCGGCTGACGACCTCCCTCGAGGTCGCGAGCTCGTCCGCGAGCCGCTCGTGCGTCGTGTCGATGTGGCCGTCGTGCTCGGCCTCGAGGAGACGCGCCGCCAGCCGGGCGTCGACGCGCTGGAATGCGACGGCGTCGACCAACTCGATAACGCGGGACAGGCGCCGAGCCAAGAGTCCGAACACGTGCTCGCGGAGCGGCGCGCTGCTCGCGAACGATCGCACGAACAGATTGGCCGGAATCATGACGGCTTGGACGGCGGTCTCGGCTTGGGCGAAGGCGGGGAACGCGTTGTCGCTCAGCAGGCACGAGGCGGTCAAGATGCAGCTCTCGCCCGGCTCGATCCGGTACAGCGTGAGCGCGCGTCCCTCGGGGCTCGCTCGGTACACGCGCACCTCGCCGGACACCACGAGCGGCACCGCACCGCACCGGTCGCCCTCGAGGCAGACGAACGCGCCGGCCTCGAGGGGGCCGGGCGCAACGCGTCGTCCTCGAGGCCGGACAGGAAGGGGAACGCCGCGCGGGCGTCATCGAGGACGGTCATCGGCATCGAGGACGGTCATCGGCTGGAGTGGGACAGAGGGTCAGGAAGCGACGCCCGGCGTGCTTGCTGGTCGGCCGCGCCGCGCGTCGGGATCCCGACGGCGGGCAACGCAAGGAGCAGGACCCCGATCCGCCTCACATCGCCTGGCGACCGTTGGCGTTCGCGGCCCCGCGCGTTGGGCGAAGCCCTCGCGTCCACGTCCCGTCCGGCGCGTCCGGCAGGTACCCCGACGACTGGCCCGGCACCTGACCGTCGTACGTCCGGGTGTCGACGACGCGGTAGTCGTTGCCACCTTCTGGCCCCAACGTCGGGTCGAAAAAGCGCGCGACCAAGTACACCGTCCCGCCCGCCTGGGGCAAGTCGAGGGCGCCGGCCGTCTCGGTGGCTACGGGGAATGACGGCCCCTGGAGGCGCACAGCGTCGAAGAACGCCTCGGGGTCGCTCATGGCCTCGAGGCTGGTCACGTTGAAGCCCTCGAGGGCGACGCCCTCGAGGAAGCCGCTCGTCCCCGCGGTCAGGATCTCGTTGATGAACGCCGGGCGCAGATGGATGTCGTTGGCCCCCCCGAGCGTGGGGCGGAGAGCCCCCTGGAACACGTCGGGGCCGCCGCTGGGGAGCCGGAGCGAAAGCCCGTCCGGGTACGACCCGTACGACTGCCCGGGTCGGATCGTGCCCACGAACAGCCGCCCGATCTGGTCGCCGGCTCGGTTGAACAGGCCGATGATCGTCGTCCCGGGCTCGACGTCGAACTCGATCGGGACCACGAAGTAGCCCTGGGGCGGGACCCGCACGCCGAACTCGAAGGTCTGCTTGCGCGGCTGCTGGGAGTCGTCAGAGATGCTGTACCCGCCGAGTTCGATGGTCGAGAACAGGGGGTTGTAGAACTCGAGCTGGGGGGTCGGGTCGAGCGAGACTTCGTTGAGAGCGGCGAACGAGGCCGTCTCGCGGTCCGTCGTAAATCCGGCGCTGACCTGGACCGCCGGCGACGGCGTCCACTGGGCGATGGTGAAGTAGCCGGCACCCACGAAGCCGAGCCCGCCTTGGACGTTCGTGAACACGCCCGGCTCCGCGAGCGCGGCCGGGTCTCCGCTCGGCGGGTCCCACTCGGCGTTGGCCGCGAACCCGACGTATTGGGCCGAGAGCAACCGCAGTCCCGTGTTGGCCAGTCCCTGCTCGTTGAGCGCACGGAAGACCGCGGATACAAACGGGACCCGGACGATCCAGACGCCGGGCTCTATCTCACGCGGTTGGACGTCGATGGGGATACGCAGCACCGTCGGCGCGTCGTCGTTGCCACCGCCGACGGCGAGGCGGAGCTGGCCGTTGAGGACGCGCGGCACGCCGTCGAACCGGATCGGGTAGGTGACCTCTCCGAGGGAAAACTCGGCGACGCCGACCGTCGGGGTGACGATGGGCGGGATCGTGACCTCGATGGTCGACGCGTCGCCGTCCGGTCGTACGGCCTCGAGGCGGATTCGTGCACCTGGCGCGGGCGTCGTGTCGGATACGAAGACGGTCCCCGTCGACCCGTCGGCGTAGGTCACCGTCGAGTCACGCCACGTCGCGACCTCGCCGGTCCCCAGGTCCGTCGACGTGACCACGGCCTCGAGGGCGGCGTCGCTGTCGATCCGGTCCGTGATCGGGATGACGCGGATCACCTGTTGGTCCGCCGTCGGGTCCAGGAATCCGTACATCGAGAACGGCAGGTCGAGGTCGACCGTAGCCGCGACGTCGTCTTCGCACCCTGCAAAGATGAGAGCGAGAAGGAGGAAGGGGAGACGTCTCATTGGGCAGTTCGGGCCGAGGCGTTAGCCGTGCCTCGGGTGGGGCGGAGATCGGTGGACCACACGCCGTCGGGCGCGCTGGGGAGGTAGCCGGAGGACCGACCCGGAAGTTGGATGCCATACTCCCGCGCGTCGACCGCTCGGATCTGCGTGGTGACGTCTAGCAGGGGGTTGACCGGACGTGGAGGCTTGCCGGGTCCCAAGATGGGGACGATGCGAGGGTCCCGGAAGAACGCTAGGGCGTAGACCGTCCCGCCTGTCTGGTTGAGGATCAAACCCGGATCTTGCTCCGCCGCGACCCCGAGCGTCCCGACGCCCGACGGGATGACCTCGCTGGCGGCTGTGCGGAGGGCTCCGGGGATGTCGCCCCGACGGATCACCGAAACCGAATCGATCCCGGGCATTACGGTCACGGTCTCTACCCAGCCGTCCGTTCCCTCGGTATAAATCTCGTTGATGTACGCGACCTCGAGGCCGAGTTCGTTCGGGGCGCCGCGTGTCGGCCGGAGCGGCCCTCGGAAGACGTCGTAGATCCGCTCGTCGAGGCCGACGGTCAAGCGCACAACAGAGGAAAGCCCGTCGGGGTAGGACCCGTACGACGCGACGCCTGCGCCTTCGTCGGCAAACAACGTGAGCGGGCGGACGTGAAGCACCAGTTCGCCCGTCCGTCCGAACACGCCGACCTCGAGGGTCCCTTGAGCGTCGTCCACCGCGAACTCGAGGTCGACGGTGGCGAATCCGCCGGGCGGGACGACGGTCGCGTTGGGGATGCGCTGGAGCCGGGGCTCGGAGGGCGTGTTGGTGAGCGTGTAGCCTCGCAGCGAGATCGGTCCGAGGGTGGGGTTGTAGAACTCGACCCACCCGTTGTCGCCCGCCACGATCTCGTTGAGGACGAGCGCGCTCACGGGGTCATCCCCGACCTCGAAGCCGGCCGCCGCCGCCGCGTCGAGGCCGGCCATCCAGCGGACCGTCGTGGCGTACCCCGACCCCACAAAGCCGAGTCCGCCCTCGACGTTCGAGAACACGCCCGGCTCAACTAGGACGTCGGGGTCTCCCGACGGCAGGTCCCACGCGTCGCCGGCCACGAAGATCGAGTACTCCAGGGCGACGAGACCCAGTCCGGCCTCGAGGACGCCCAGGCTTTCGAGCGTGGCGCGGGTGGCGGATACGAACGGGATGTCGACGCTCCAGACGCCAGGCGTCACCTCGCGCGGCTGGGCGCGGACCGGGATCTCGATCCGCCGCGTCGCTCCGGGTAGGTCGCCGGGGTAGCCGCCGACGACGATCTCGAACGTGCCCTCGAGGACGCGGGGCGCGCCTGCGAGCTCGACGCTGTACCCGATCCCGCCGTCGACGAACGACGGCACGCCCACCGTCGGCTGGGTGAGCGACGGGATCGTGACCGTCACCCTCGAGGCCGTGCCGTCCGACTTCCGGGCCTCGACCTCGATGGCGGTCCCCGGTCGGGGCGTAAAGTCGGCGACGAAGACGTGGCCGCGGGATCCGTCGGAGAACGTGACGAGCGAGTCCCGCCACGCGATGGTCTCTCCGGTCCCGACGTCCGTCGAGGTCACGGTCGCGTCGATGGCGTCGGGGTCCGAGCCGATCTCGGTCGCGATCTCGACGACCCGGATCGCCTGCTGGTCCGCGGTCGGGTCGAGGTAGCCGAACATCGAGAACGGCACGTCCAGGCCGATCGTCGGGTCGACCTCGTCCTCGCAGCCTGTGATGGCGAGGAGCATGAACAGGAGGAACAGCACCGACCGCCCTCGAGGGCGGATGCAGGATCGTCCTCGAGGACGAGGCCCGTCGGCCGCGCCGTCCTCGAGGCCGAGATGACAAGAGAGGGGTCGGGTCACAGCGAGCGTCGGGCTGTGGCGTTTGGAGCCGCCCGCGTGGGCCGGAGCTCTGGCGTCCAGTCGCCGTCGGGGCCGTCGGGGAGGTAGCCCGCGGAGCGACCCGGCACCTGGCCACGGTACGTCCGAGCGTCGACGACACGGGTGACGCGGCGGTCCAGGATCGGGTCGTCGAAGAGGGCCGCGAGGTACACCGTCCCCGTCACTTGGGGGAGCTCGAGGAACCGCGCGGTCTCGGGCGCGACCGCGAACGGCTCGTCGGAGAGCGTCACGGCGTTGAAGAACAGGTCCGGCGCCGAGAACGCCACGAGGTGTTGGACCGTCGCTCCGGGCCGGATGGCGGCCTCGACGAAGCCGTCGTCACCTCCCGCGAACACCTCGTTCACGACCGCCGGGCGGAACGCCGGCTCGTTCGGGCCGCCGGGCGTCGGTAAGAGCGGGCCTTGGTAGAGGTCGTCGTCCGTCCGGTCGATGCGGAGCGACAGGCCGTCGGGGTAGGAGCCGTGCGTGAGGCCGTCGCCGGTTCTGCTGGCGAACAGGCGACGGAGCTGGTCTCCGGTCCGGCTAAACAGCCCGATCGTCTGGCCGTCCTCGATTGGGAACGCGAGTGGGACTGCGAGGAAGCCCCGTCCGGGAACGGCGTCGCCGAGCTGGAACACCTGCTTCCGCGGCTCGCTCGCGTCGTCGGACAAGCCGTACCCATCGAGGTCGACGGACGTGAACAGCGGGTTGTAAATCTCGACCCATCCTTCGGCCGTCGACACTTCGTTGAGCGTCAGGAGCGCCGCCGCTTCTTCGTTGATGGCGAAACCGGCTGCGGCTTGGACCGCCGGCGACGGGACCCACCGCGCGACCGACTCGTGGCCGGCGCCGATAAATCCGAATCCGCCCTCGACGTTGGTAAAGGCTCCGGGCTCGCCGGCAGATCCCGGGTCGAGCGAGCGAGGGTCCCATCCGGCATCCGCTACGAACCCGGCGTACTCGACCGCGACCAACGTCGCCTCGCCGTTCGAAATCCCCTGTGTGCGCAGGGCCTCGCGAGCGAGCAGCAAGAAGGGGACGCGGACCTCCCAGGTCCCCGGTTCGACCTCGACGGGACGATCCTGGAGCCGCGCGCGTAGGACCACGACCCCGGGAAGGTTAGGGATGCCAGCGACCAGGATCCGAACCGTTTGGCCGAGAACCTGGGGCGCGCCGACGTAGCGGATCGGGTAGGTGACCTCGCCGAACGACCGCTCGGCGGGCCGGATCTCAGGAGCAATGACCGGGGGGACGGTCACTTCCGCGGAGGCGACCTCGCCGTCTCGAGACTCGACCTCGAGGCGGAGCCGCGTGCCCGGGGCCGGGGTAAAGTCGGCCGCGTAGACGGTGCCCTGCGTGCGGTCCGGGAACGTCACGAGCGAGTCTTGCCAGACCGTCACCTCGCCCGTCACCAGGTCCGTCGTCGAGACGGCGGCGTCCACAGCGACCGAGTCGTCGATCGTCCGCGTGAGCGGGACGACCCGGATCACCTGCCGGCTCACCGTCGGGTCGACGTAGCCGTAGAGCGTAAACGGGACCGGCACGTCGAGGACGCCGTCGACGTCCTCGATGCAGCCGCCCGCGGTGGCGAGACAGACGAGTCCCAGGAGCGCCCCGCGCACTAGTCGTTGGCGGCCAGCTTGATGCCGAACGACGGGATCAGGGGGAGCTGGTCCACGCGGCGCAGCGTGAAGGTGTCGTAGTAGAACAGGTTGCGCCGGTCGTACGCGTTGATGAGCGAGCCCTGGACGGTCAGGTCGAGGCCGGGCCGGAGCCGGAACGTCCGGTCCGCTGACAGGTCGAGGCGGTGGAAGGTGGGAAGCCGCCCGCCGTAGGGGCGCTCGTAGATCACGCGCTGCGTGCCGGGCTCCTGCAACACGTTCGGCGGGTTGTCGACCGGGATGTAGCGGTCGAAGCCCAAGGCCTGGGTAAACGGCAAGCCCGATCCGAACGAAAAGCGGGCCGCGAGGTCGACGCCGAGAAGCGTGCCCGAGATGAGCGCGTTGAGCTGGTGGCGGCGGTCGTGGGGCGGGTTGTACCGCAGCTCCTCGGTCCCGTACCACAGCTCCAAGTTGGGGCCTTGAGCGTCGTAGGTGACCTCGGAGAGTCCGTAGCTGACGTAGCCGTACAGGTCGCCCGCCCGGACCTCGACGCGCGTGTCCAGGCCGAAGACCTCGCCGGTCGCAGGCTGGGTGTCCGTCGTGAACCGGGGGAACGCCGTCCACTCGGCGACTTGAAGGTTCTCGAGGTACTTGTAGTACCCCTCCACGACGAACTCCAGGCCGGGAACGGGCGAGACGCGGTAGCCGGCCACGGCGTGCCACGCCGATGGGACCTCGCTGTCTCGCGCCCTCGTCCAGGCCGTGAACACGTTGGCCACGTCGCGGCGGTCGTTCACGCCGATGACCTCTTGGTGGTAAAGACCGCCGGCGGCCGAGAGCTCGTGGCGGCCCGCTGTGAAGACGGCCCGGCCGCGCGGCTCGAGGTAGGTCCGGCCGGCGTTGGGGAAGCTCTGGACGCGGATGCCCGCCCGGACGGCCAAGCCACCCAGGCGAAGCTCCGGCTCGAGGTAGGCACCGGACTCGGTAAAGAACTCGCGTTCCGGCGTGCTCCCGACCCGGTCGAGCGACGACGTCAGTCGGTTCGTGCGCACGAACAGACCGCCGTAGATGTCGACGTTGGGGAGGTAGTACGTCAGGTGTGCCTCGGAGCTGATCCGGCCGATGCCCGACTGCCGCAGCGGGAGGCCGCGGACCGGGTCCAGGCCTTGCTCGCTGTTCAGCTCGGAGGCGTTGACCAAGAGCTCGGCGCGCAGCGCGGAGACCGTCGGGAGGTACAGGAAGCGCATCCCGACCGCCGTGTTCTGGTACCGGACCTCGTCCGGGACCGCTCCGCCGACGTCCTCGCCGATCGTCCCTCGGTCGTAGGTGTGGATGCCCTGGAACGAGATCTGGGCGCTCGGGCTGACGATGGCGTGGACCTTGCCGAACACGTCGCCGAAGGTGAACGGGAGGTCGCGGTCCACCAGCCTCGAGGCGCCCTGCTCGATCACGCTCTGGCGGCCCGAGAGCATGAACGACGCGACGCCCTCGATGACCGGCCCCTCGACGCGGGCGGCGCTCACGAACGGCGCGACCGACGCCGCGGCCGCGAACTCCTGCTTGTTGCCGTTCCGAGTTTGGATGTCCAGCACGGACGAGACCTGGCCGCCGTAGCGCGACGGGTAGCCGCCGGCGTACAAGTCGGCGCCCGCCAGGATGTCGCTCGGGAACGCCGAGTAGAAGCCCAGGACGTGGAACGGCTGGTAGAGCGCCATCCCGTCGATAAGGACCTGGTTCTGGCTCGGCTCGCCGCCTCGGATAAAGAGCTGGCCGCCTCGGTCGCCGGTCGTCACGACGCCCGGCGAGGTCGTGAGGTAGCTCACCAGGTCGCCCGAGACGTCGGGCGCGGGCACGATGTCGATGTCGCGCGGGTCGATGGCCTGGACGCCGGCCGTGACCCGGGCTCCGCCGCCGGTCCGCTCGCTCTCGACCACGACCTCGAAGCCTTCGGCGGCGGCCTCGAGGGCGATGTTGTAGGACAGGATGCTGCCCCCGATGTCGAGGGTGTCCACCGAGGTCGTGTACCCGACGTAGCTGACCCGGACGAGGTAGCGGCCCGGCGTCAAGCGCGGGATCACGTAGAGCCCGTCGGTGTCCGTCGCCGAGCCGCGCGCGTCGCCGCCGTCGACAGGCTGTGCGAGGATGGTCGCGCCGATAAGGGGCTGGCTGTCGTCCGCGCCCGTAACGAAGCCGCGCAGCCCCGCGGACTGAGCAGAAGCTGGGAGCGCAGCGGCGAGGACGAGGAAGGCGAGAAGCAGTCGGGTCATAGACGGGCGAGAACGGAGCCGGGCCAAGGTACCGGCCCGGACCCTGCCACCCGAGGGTCTATATAGTGCCCTAGCTAGACGTCGGACATGGACGCCTCCGCGATCTGCTCCAGCCGCTCGCGCTCCGCGTCGGAGAGCGTCCGGTCGCGGCGGGCCAAGACCGCCTCGGCGACCTCGAGGGCCTTGTCGACGCGGTACGGGACCAGGCCGTCGGAGCCGCCCCAGACGAAGCTCGGGACGTGCCGAGGTGGGAAGCCGGCCCCGAACAGGTTCGCGAACACGCCGACGACGGTGCCCGTGTTGAACATGGTGTTGATGGAGCACTTGGAGTGGTCGCCCATGAACAGCCCGGCGAACTGACGGCCGGACGAGACGAAAGCGTCCTCGAGGGCGTCCCAGACCGCGATCTCGCCGTAGTCGTTCTTCAGGTTTGACGTGTTGGTGTCGGCCCCGAGGTTGCACCACCGCCCGAGGTAGCTGTCGCCGAGGTAGCCGTCGTGGCCCTTCGAGGACAGGCTGTGCATGACGCTCCCCTGGACCTCGCCGCCGACCTTCGACCAGTACCCGAACGCGCTCGTCTCGATGCGCGCCGCCGGCTTCACGATCCCCTTCGGCCCGACAAACACCGGCCCCCGCAGGACCGCGTTCTCTCCGATCTCAGCGCCGTCCCCGATCCACACTGGCCCACCGTGCGCGCTCACGACCGCTCCGGCTCGCACCGTCGCCCCGGCCGCGACGTGAACCGAGTCTCGCCCGACGATCGTCGCTCCGTCCTCGATCTCGCCCTCGAGGACGCCGAGCGAGCCCATCGAGGTCAGGTCGTGCGTGATGCGGTTTTCTAGGTCCGAGATCAGGTCCCACAGCCGCTCGATCAGGATCGCGTCC
>NZ_JBARYR010000513.1:0-2241 GCF_049648075.1 Rubrivirga sp.
ACCATCAGCAGGCGCGGGTCGGCGTACTGCTGGCGCGTGACGGTCCCCGGCGGCATCATCCCGAACGCCGGGCTCGATGCGCGCGGGTGGAAGTGCGAGCCCGCTGTCCCACCGTCGGCGACGGGACCCAAGATGTGGTTGAGCACCGTCCCCCGCGCGTCGGCCCATTGGAGCGTCACGCCGGGGAGGGCGACCATCGCGTAGGTCTCGCCCTCGGCGTCCAGGACCTCGCCCTCGAGGCCGAGGCGGCTGAGCGCGTCCTCGAGGGCGGCCGGAGCGGCGAGCGTGTCCGAGTCCGGCGTGACCGCGGGCGCGTTGGGCTCGGCGGTGCAGGCCAGGAGGACAACGGGCAAGAGGCATAGGACGAGGGACAGGCGCCCTCGCGCCGTCCGCTTCGAGTCCATCGCCCCTCGCCTCAAACCTCTTGCCCCGCGAACGCGTCCATAAACCGGATCGAGGCCTCGATGCCTTGGTGGAACCGGTCCAGGCCGAACCGCTCGTTGGGGCTGTGGATCGAGTCGGAATCCAAGCCGAAGCCCATCAGGACGGTGTCCAGGCCGAGGATCTTTTTGAAGTCGGCCACGATGGGGATCGAGCCGCCCTCGCGGGTAAAGTGCGGCCGTTGGCCGAAGACGCCCTCGAGGGCGGTGGCCGCCGCCCGCATGGCCGGGGCGTCGCGGTCCACGATCACGCCGTGGCCGCCGTGCAAGTTGCGGAACGTCAAGGTCATCGTGTCCGGGACGTGCGCTTCGAAGTGCGCCCGGAGCTTGTCCGTGATCTCGCCCGGCGTCTGACCCGGCACGAGTCGGCACGAGATCTTGGCGGTCGCCTTGGACGGCAGGACGGTCTTGGCGCCCTCGCCGGTGTAGCCGCCCCAGATCCCGTTGACGTCCAACGTCGGCCGTCCCGATGTCCCCTCGAGGACGGAAAAGTCCCCCTCGGACTTGGTCGCGCTCACGCCGGCCTCGCTCTTCCAGGCCTCGAGGTCGAACGGTAGGTCGCGGTACGCCTGGCGTTCGTCGTCGGTCAGGTCGATGACGTTGTCGTAGAAGCCCTCGACGGTGACGCGGTGGTCGTGGTCGTGGAGATCGGAGATCATCCGGGCCAACGCGTTGATCGGGTTCTCGACACCGCCGCCGTAGACGCCGGAGTGTAGATCCTTGGACGGCCCTTGCAGTTCGACCTCGACGTAGGCCAGCCCGCGCAAGCCGTACGCGATCGACGGGACGCCGGGCGCGAAGAGGGCCGTGTCGCTGACGACCACGACGTCGGCTTTGAGCCGGTCCTGGTGCTCGCGCAGGAAGTCCGGCAGGTGCTTGCTCCCGATCTCCTCCTCGCCCTCGACCAAGAGCTTGAGGTTGACCGGCAAACGCGACGTGCCCAGCATGGCCTCGGCGGCCTTGACGTGCATAAAGACCTGGCCCTTGTCGTCAGCGGCGCCGCGCGCGACCAGATCGCCGTCGACCTCGACGGGCTCGAACGGGTCGTGGTCCCACAGCTCGATCGGGTCCGGCGGCTGGACGTCGTAGTGGCCGTAGACCAGGACCGTCGGGGCGTCGTCGGAGACGTGGTGCGAGGCGAGCACGACCGGATGGCCCGCCGTGTCCACGACCTCGACGGCCTCGAGGCCGGCGTCGCGCAGGTTGTCGGCCAGCCAGTCGGCCGCGCGTCGCGTCTGGGCGTCGTGGTTGGAATCGGTCGAGACGGAGGGGATGCGGAGCCACGCCTTGAGCTCGTCGACGAAGCGGTCGGCGTGGTCCTGGGCGTACTGGAGGGCGTCGGTCATGGGCGTCGAGGGCGCGTGTCCGTGCCTACGCGCGCCGTCCGACGCGGCTCCGCACGATCGAGGGCGGGGGAGACGTTCGTGGATGGTATCCGTCGCTCGGATAGGCTAACCCCCTCTGCGCTCGCCCTCGACCCGTGCGCCTCGTCCTCCTCACTCTCGCCGTCTGCCTAGCCGCGTGCGACTCCGCCACGCCGGAGCCACCTGTCACGCCGGGGCCGCCCGTGATGCCGGAGCCACCCCCGGGCGAGGGCGCGTCGGTCGAGCGACTGGCCCCGTTTCCCGACCTCGAGGTCTACGAGGAGACGGGCTGGCGCGCCCTCGATGTCGACGGGCGTTTCCAGGGCAACCCGGCCGCCGGCTCGGTGACCCTGAGCCTCGAGCCGCTCACGCCGGGCGTCGTCGAGGCCGACGACGCGTTGCGGGTCCGGCCGCTCGCGGTCGGGACGGCCAGGTCC
>NZ_JBARYR010000514.1:0-5931 GCF_049648075.1 Rubrivirga sp.
CCCGAGGGCTACGTCCGGCGCCAGGTCGAGGGCTGGACACGTCGCTACACCCACGCCGCGACGGACGACACCGGCCTCGAGGACGTGCTCGCATGGCTCGACCAGAACCAGCCATCGGAGTCCGGCACCGCGCTCATCCACAACGACTACAAGTACGACAACGTGGTCCTCGGCCCCGAGCACCGGATCGTCCGCGCCGTCCTCGATTGGGAGCTCGCGACCGTCGGCGACCCGTTAATGGACCTGGGCTCGACACTGGGCTACTGGGTCGAGCCTGGCGACCCGGCCCCGCTGCGCGCCGTCGCCCTCAGCCCAACGTGGTGGCCCGGCAACCCGACTCGGGAGGGTGTCGTCGAGGCGTACCAAGAGCGGACCGGCCTCGAGGTCGGGGCGCCCGTGTTTTACACGGCGTACGGGTTCGTCAAGCTGGCCGTGATCGCGCAGCAGATCTACAAGCGGTGGACGCTCGGTCACGCCAAAGACCCACGGTTCAGCGGGCTCATCGAGGTCGTGCGCGCGTGCACAGGACTGGCGGCGAGCGCCATCGAGGCGGACCGGATCTCGGACCTGGGCTGAGCCGTCCCTTCGGCGCCGCTCAGGACATGCCTCGAGGACGTCGGTATCCTCCGTCGCTCTCCTTCCTCGTCTATGACCATCGTTTCCTCACCCGACGCCCCGGCCGCCGTCGGCCCGTACAGCCACGCCGTCAAAGTCGGCGGGCTCTTGTTCTGCTCTGGACAAGTGGCGCTCAAAGACGGCGCACTCGTCGGCGACGACGTGGAGGCGCAGACGCGGCTCGTGTTCGAGAACATCCGGGCGGTCCTGTCCGCAGCCGGCGTCGGACTTGGGGACGTGGTCAAGACGACGGTCTACCTCGACACGATGGACGACTTTACGGCCATGAACGGCGTCTACGCGGACGCCTTCGGCGATCACCGGCCCGCGCGGTCGACGGTCGCCGTCCAGGGCCTGCCGGTCGGGGCGCTCGTGGAGATCGAGGTCACCGCCGCGCTGTGACCGACGTCCGCCCCTTTTTCGAGGCCTACGGCCGCGCCTTCGAGGCCTACGACGCCGAGGCCATCGCGGCGACGTACGCGACGCCGTGCCTGTTTGTCCGCGACGGCGTCACGGTCGCAGCGGCAACGACGGAGGACGTCCTCGAGAGCGTCCGCTCCCTCCTGGACTTGCACCGCGCGTGGGACGTCCAGACCGCTCGGCCCGCCGAGGTCGCCGTCCTAGAGCAGGCGCCGGCGCACGCCCTGGCGCGCGTCGCGTGGAAGCTCGGCCGGCCCGGCACCCGCGTCGAGTGGTCCTTCGACACGACGTACACGTTGGTCCCCGTCGAGAGCCGTGAGGCCGGCGCAGCCAACGGCTGGCAGATCGCGGTGGCCGTCACGCACGACGCGCCGTTTTAGTGGCGGCCGAGACCTCGAGGTGGCGAGCGATTCCGCGCCTTGACCGCCAGGGGTTGGGGGTTGGGGATCTGGGATTAGGGGATCGACCTCGAGGTCGCGTCGCGTCTCTCACCGCATCCCTCCCGTGACCACGGTCGGCGTCACCGGCGGGATTGGAAGTGGCAAGT
This sequence comes from Rubrivirga sp., assembly GCF_049648075.1. Classification (GTDB taxonomy): domain Bacteria; phylum Bacteroidota; class Rhodothermia; order Rhodothermales; family Rubricoccaceae; genus Rubrivirga. Next base: position 1,583 of record NZ_JBARYR010000514.1, read on the forward strand.
CGGCGTTCGTGGCGCGGCTGGCCGAGCACGACGGCGTCCGCGTGGTCCTGGCCGACGACCTGGCCAAGCAACTCATGGTCGAGGACGCCGAGGTGCGCAGCGCCCTTTCGGCCCGGTTCGGACCCGAGACGTACCGGCCGGACGGCGCGCTCAGCCGCAGCTACCTCGCCGGTCGCGTGTTCGCGGACCCGCGTGAGTTAGCGGCCCTCAACGCCATCGTCCACCCCGCCGTGCGGAGAGCCCTCGCCCTCGAGGTCGACCGCGCACGCGCGGACGGGATTGACGTGCTGGTCTACGAAGCGGCGCTCCTGTTCGAGACCGGCGGCGACGCCGTCCTGGACACCGTCGTGGTGATCGACGCGCCCGAAGACGTCCGTCTGGCGAGAGCCGCGGCCCGCGACGGCGTCCTCGAGGACGACATCCGAGCCCGGATGCGCCACCAGATCGACCCGGCCGATGCCCGAGAGCGCGCAGACGTGGTCGTCGACAACGGAGGTGACCTCGACGCGCTCCGGGCCGCGGCCGATGCGCTCATGCGAGCGCTCGCAGCTTAGCGTCCTCGAGGACGACTACTCCTCGTCCTGCTCGCCCTCGAGAGGCGCGGTCGCAGCGGTGGAATCGGGATCGGACGCGGACGACGAGTCCGGCTCGGCTTGGGAAGCGAGCTCAGGGTCCCGCTCGAGGTCGGAGCGCAGGCGCGGAGCAGGCGGCGGAGTGGCCGTGAACGCTCGCTCGGGTTGGGGCTCGGCGTCCCACTCGGCCTCGAGAGCGATCGGCTCGGCAAACACGTCCACCTCAGACCCGACCGGCTGACCGAGTCGGTTCAGACTGAACAAAACGATCCCGATCAGGCCGAGGAGCGGGAGGACGACGTTGCGAGACACGGTGGAGGCGCGAAACCACGGGTGGGAATCGTCCAGATCGACGTGCCGCTTAAATCAGCGCCGAATGGGTCGTCACTCGGGCACTACAGCCCGGTCCCGTCGTCCAGCCAGACGAGCCGGTCCTGGATCATCTCGGCACGCGGCACGAAGCCGTCGCCCATGTCGTACGGAAACTCCTCGATGATGTAGAACGACGTCCCGTCGTGCTCGCCGACGGTCACGCTGCCGGCTCCGGAGTCGTCGGCGAACGAGAAGCCGGCGGTGGCCCAGTCCGGGCCTTCGCCGTCCTCGAACTCACCGAATCCCCCCCGACTCTCCGCGACGGCTCGCGCCAGCCCGACGGTGTCGTTCTGGTTCGCGTCCGACGGCACGAACAGGCTCACGACGCCCTGCATCGGCGCTGCGCCCATCGCGAACCGGACGGCCGTCCCCTCGCCCGAGCCGGACACCTCGTCGGTCCAGCCGTCGGGGACGTACGTCGAGAAGGGAAGGGACACATCCTCGTAGCGGACCAGGCGGAGCGCGATGGCCTCGTCCTCGCCCTCGATCGAGATCACGCCGGTCGTGGTCTGGGGCCGCTCGAGGCCGGGCGGGTCGGCGTCCCCGAGGTCGGAGACCGGATCGACCGCGTCGTCCTCGAGGACGGCCTCAGTCTCGGACCCCCCGTCGTAGGCTGCCGCGTCGAACGGCTCGTCGGACGAGTCGCTGCACGCGGCGAGGGTGACGATCGAGAGGGCGAGAAGGGCGGGTCGCATGGCGAAGGGGAGTGAGCCAGCGGCTAACCTACCGTCCTCGAGGCGAACGGCACCCTCGAGGACAAACTCTATCGGAGGCTGGAGCCGTCATCGAGCCAACGCCACTCGTCGAGGACGAGCTGGGAGGACGGCTCGAACCCGTCGCCATACTCGAGGGGGGCCTTCACGCTTAGAAAGAGCCCGGTCCCCCCGTGCTCGACCACGTACGTCTCTCCGTACAGGTCGCTGTGAGACCAGGTGTAGCCGGCCTTGGCCCACTCCGGCAGGTTGCCGCTTGTTGCCAGGTCCGTGACGTCACCCTCGACGGCGTCTCGAGCCTCGGCGAATGTGGCCATCACGTTGGACTGGTCGTAGGGCATGAACACGTCGATGCCGGCCTCGAGATCGAACTGGAGCTGGGCGGCCATGCCGCCCGGCGTGCTCACGACGTGCGTCTCCCAGCCATCGGGGACGTAGGTCGCGAAGTTGGGCGAGAAGCTCATCGTCTCGAACAGCTTGACGTCCTCTTGGTAGTCCATGCCTTCGCTGTTGAGGGTCCGCGTCGCGGTCTGGGGCCGGTCGAGGCCGACGGTATCGCGCACGACCGGCACGGCCTCGAGGGCGACTGAAGGTTCGACTGCGTCGGCCTGGAGGGCCTCGGAAGAGGGCTCGTCAGCAGCCGCCGCCTCAGCCTCGAGGGCGTTGGCAAGAGCAGCCGGTTCTGCGGCGTCTGGCGATCCGCACGCGACGAGCGCGAGAGCGGCGCAAAGACAGAAGGGGTGCATGGCAGGCCGTGTCTGGAGGTCGCAGCCTACGGACCGCTCGCGCGTGCTCCATAGAACCCGGGATCCGACCTCGAGGCCGAACCTTATTCCCTCAGGACTGACGCCAGCACGTCGCCGTCGTGGCCGCTCAGACCACCCAGCAGGTGGCCCATCCGGTCGCGCTTGGTCTTGAGGTAGCGCTCGTTGTGCGCGCCGGCCTCGACCTCGATCGGTACCCGCTCGACGACCTCGAGGTCGTAGCCGGACAGCCCGACGCGCTTGCGGGGGTTGTTCGTCATCAGCCGGATCTGGCCGACGCCCAGGTCGCGTAGGATCTGGGCGCCCGTCCCGTAGTCGCGGTGGTCCATCCCGAAGCCGAGCGCCTCGTTGGCCTCGACGGTGTCCATGCCCTCCTCCTGCAGCTTGTACGCCCGGAGCTTGTTGAGCAGGCCGATCCCGCGTCCCTCCTGCTTCATGTACAAGATCATGCCGCGGCCCTCGCGCTCGATCTGAGCCATCGCCGCGGCGAGTTGTTCGCCGCAGTCGCACCGCGCCGAGCCGAAGATGTCGCCGGTGACGCACTGGCTGTGGACGCGGACCAGGACCGGCTCGTCGGGCTCGAACGGGCCGCCCTTGGTCAGCGCCAGGTGGACGTCGCCGGTCAGGGTCTCCTCGTAGGCCGAGAGCTGAAAATCGCCCATCGCGGTCGGCATGTCGACCTCGACGACGCGCTGGACCAGCGTCTCCGTCCGCATCCGGTACGCGATCAGGTCGCGGATCGTAATGAGCTTGAGGCCGTGTGTGTCCGCGATCTCGCGCAAGTCGGCCACGCGCGCCATCGTGCCGTCCTCGTTCATGACCTCGATGAGCACGCCGACCGGCCGGAAGCCGGCCATCCGCGCCAGGTCGACGGTCGCCTCGGTGTGTCCGGCTCGGCGCAGGACGCCGCCGGTCTGGGCGCGCAACGGGAAGATGTGGCCGGGCCGCGCGAAGTCGGTCGGCGACGCCTCGGGGTCGGCGAGCGCGCGGATGGTGGCAGAGCGGTCGGCGGCCGAGATGCCGGTCGTGGTCCCGGCCTTGAGGTCGACGGAGACTGTGAACGGGGTCTCGTAGAGCGACGTGTTGACCTGCTCCATCATCGGCAGGTCCAGTTCGGCGGCCCGCTCGCGCGTCACCGGGACGCACATGAGCCCTCGGCCCCAGCGCGCCATGAAGTTGACCAGGTCCGGCGTCACGACCTCGGCCGCCGTGATGAAGTCGCCCTCGTTCTCGCGGTCGGCGTCGTCCACGACGACGACGAGCTTGCCGTTGCGGATGTCCGCGATGGCGTCCTCGATGGAGTCGAACCGGATGTCGTCGGCCATGTGCGCTGCCAGGCTGTTTGAGGCCTCAACGCGCGCCGGGCAGTGGTGCGCCCTCGAGGACGATGAAAACGCTACGCGGGCGGCGTCGAGGCGCCGACGATGTAGGCCACCTTGCCCTTGTCGACGCGCAGCTTGGTGCCGCCGTCGACCTCGAGGAGGACGGACTTCTCGTCGACCTGGCGGATCTGGCCGTGGATGCCGCCCATCGTCACGACGCGGTCGCCCTTGGAGAGGCCCTCGACGAGCGCGCGGTGGGCCTTGGCCTGCTTGGCCTGGGGGCGGATCATCGTGAAGTACATCACGGCGAACAGCAGGCCGAGGAGCAGGAGCGGGTTGCCAAACAGTCCGCCGGCGGGGGCGGCCTGGGCGAGCGGGAGGAGCGTCAGCATGTCCGTCGTCAAGTCGGGGGTCCGGAAACAGAGAGAGGGCACGCGATCCGTATCGCGCCGCATCGACCTTCTACCGTTGCTGCCGTCAGGCCCTGGCGGGGTTCGAAGGGAGCTGGCCGTACGGGACGTGCCCTCACTCTGGCCGGCGGGCCGGGAGCTGCGCTCCTGGCGACCGGCAGCGCAAATGTACAGACCGGCGCCCGCGAGGTTGCGA
>NZ_JBARYR010000515.1:0-5332 GCF_049648075.1 Rubrivirga sp.
GTTGCCGGCCGAGCCGGCGTCGCCCGTCCCGTTGGAGTAGACGAACGACCGAGTCAGGGTCAGCGTGCCGAAGTTGGCGATGCCGCCGCCGTTGCCACCGTTGCCCGCGTTGCCACCGGCCGTGTCCTGAGCCGACGGGGCCGCGCCATTGCCGCCGCTCGAGGTGAAGCAGTTGTTGACAGACACCTGATCGAGCGTGGCCGTCACGCCCTCGGCGATCAGGACGCAGCCGCCGTCGGCGCCGTTGCTGCCGTCGACCATCTCGTCCATGCCGGGGTCGCTCACGCCGTTGTCACCGGGCTGGGCCGTGCCGCCAGTGATCGTGACGCGCTCGATCGTGACCTCGCCCGAGAGCACGTGGAACACGCGGTCGTTTGGGCCGATCGTGACCTCGGGGCCAGGCGTGCCCGTGCCGCGGATGGTGAGCGACGAGAAGTCGCCGCCCAGGTCGAGGTCGCCGAACGCGTTGTCGTCCTCGAACGTGTTCTCCATCACGTTCGGGGCCGTCTGCGAGAGGGTGTACGTGCCCGAGGCGCCGGCCGCGAGCTGGCCGGGGAGGTTGATCACGACGTCGCCCGACGTCGCGTTGGCCTCGTCGACGGCCGCGCGCAGCGTGCACCGCGGGTCCGCGTCCGGGTTCGAGTCGGTGAACGTGTCGACGCACCGCCCGTCACCGGGGTTAGCGTCCCGGGAGTTCCCGTCGTCGGCCGTCGAGTTGACGGTGAACGTGGTGGGGGATTGCGCCGCCGCTGGGAGGGCGAGGACCATCGAGAGCGCGAGCAGGGCGCCTCGGAGAGTGGAGATGTGCATCAGGGATATGTGCGGTGGGATGTGACTCCTATCGGTCTCCGAGCCGGACGTTCCGCTCGGACTTCCACATAGGGACTTCCCCATGGCGTTAATAGGGGTTTAGCGCGTGATAGGAAATACGGGTCTCCAGAATGGGCAGGCGGCATTCCGATCGCCCTCGATGTAGGTTCGGGCGCGTTCCAAACCCTCAAGTATGCTCGACCTCACGATCGTTCTCGGCTTCGTCCTTTACGCCGTCTGGTCGGGTCTGAGCGCTCGAAAGAAGGCGTCCGAAGGGCTCGGCGAATATTTTTTGGCCGGCAAGACGATCGGCGGTTGGCGCGCGGGGTTCTCGATGGCCGCGACCCAGTTCGCGGCGGACACACCTCTGCTGGTGATGGGACTCGTCGCGACCGGCGGCGTGTTCATGCTGTGGCGCCTGTGGATCTACGGGATCGCGTTTTTGCTGATGGCGTTCGTCTTCGCCGTCGGGTGGCGGCGCTCGGGCGTTCTCACAGACGCCCAGCTTACCGAGGTCCGGTACAGCGGGAAAGGCGTGCTGGCGTTGCGGGTGTTGAAGTCGCTCTACTACGGGACGCTCATCAACTGCGTGGTGATGGCCTTCGTCCTGGTCGCCGCCATGCGCGTGGCCGAGGTGTTCCTGCCGTGGCACCTGTGGGTCCCGGCCGTCCACGGCTTGTTCGTGGGCCTGGTCGATGCGTTGAACGTGACGTCCGTGTTGGGCACGACCGCGACCGGCCTCGAGGCCGGCGTCGCCGCGGCGAACAACCTGATGTCGATCCTTCTCATCCTGGGCTTTACGGCGCTCTACTCCACGACCGGCGGGCTGCGGGCGGTCATCGCGACCGACGTGGTCCAGTTCGCGCTCGCGATGCTGGGGACGATGATCTACGCCTGGGTCATCGTCGGAGAGGCCGGTGGACTGGGTGGGCTCACGGAGCGCGTGGCCGAGATCTACGGCGACCTGCGGGCCAGTCAAATGCTCAGCTTTTCGGCGCCGGACACGTCGTGGGGCGTGCTCGGGCCGTTTCTGACCATCGTCGGGTTGCAGTGGTTTTTCCAGATGAACTCGGACGGGACGGGCTACCTCGCCCAGCGGTCGATGGCGTGCAAGTCCGACCGCGACGCGCGGCTGGCAGGCGTCGTGTTCGCGTGGGCGCAGGTCGTCGCGCGGAGCCTCCTGTGGATCGTGATCGCCGTCGCGCTCCTGGTCGTCTACCCGTTTACCGCGGGCGACGCCTCGGCCGAGGGCTTCGTCGCGGGCCGCGAGATCCTGTTCGTGACTGGCATCGCGGAGACCTTGCCGACAGGCGCGCGGGGTCTGATGCTGGTGGGGCTGTTGGCGGCGCTCGCGTCCACCATCGACACGCACCTCAACTGGGGCGCGAGCTACTGGAGCAACGACCTGTACGGCCGGTTCTACGCGCAGCACCTTCGAGGACGGGAGGCGACGCCGGGCGAGCTGGTGACGGTCGCGCGTGTCTCGAACATCGTGCTGTTGGTGATCGCGCTCGCCATCATGGCCAACCTCGGGTCGATCCAGGAGGGCTGGACGACGTCGCTGCTGTTGGGCGCCGGGATGGGCTCGGTCCTGGTCCTGCGCTGGCTGTGGGAGCGGATCAACCTGTGGAGCGAGCTCGCCGCCATCGCCACGTCCCTCGTTCTGGCCCCGGTCCTGCTGTTCGGGTTCGACCTGTCGGACGCGCCCGACGAGGACGCGCTCCGACTCGCCATCATGGCCGGCGTCTCGACGTTGGCGGCCGTCGGCGTCACCTTCGTCACGCCGCCCACGGACTCCGGCACGCGCGTCGCGTTTTACAACCGCGTCCGCCCGTTCGGCTTCTGGCGCCAGACCGCCCTCGAGGCCGGCGACGACCCTGGTCGCGCGCCGAAGCAACTCGGCAACCGACTGGGCCTGACGGCCACGACGGCCGCGTCGCTGTTCCTGGTGCTGGTCGGTGCGGGCCGCCTGTTGATCCCGGCGCCGGACGCCTCGACCTTGGCGTCGCTGGTGTACCTCGGAGCGGGGCTCGCGCTCGTCCCGGTCTGGGTGCGGTGGGGCTTCGGACCGAACGCGCTCGACGAAGACGTGCCGGACGCGGTGGGCGACGAGATCGTGACGGTGTCGGCGGGGCACGAAGCGGCGGCGGAGTCCTGAGTCGGCCTCGAGGTCGGACTTCGCCCTCGAGGGGCCAAGGTCGGACGGTGGGCACACCAGCGGTGTGCCCCTACGAACGAGGAGCGCATGTCGACCTCGCCTCACCATGGGTCATCCCCGCGCAGGTGGGGATCCGTACGGTGTTCCGCGCGGCCTCGAGGACGAACCGGCCACGCGATCTCGAGGCTGTGTCCAGAGGCCTAACGGGCGTCCTCGATGCGCCGACCTCGATGCGCCGACCTCGAGGTCGAAGACGCGATGGAGGGCGTCGACCTCGAGGGCGCCTACTCGACCTCGATGAGCGTCACGTCGAAGACGAGCGGCGCGTTGGGCGGGATGCCGCTGCCGGGCGGCGGCGAGGCGCCGTAGCCCTGCTCGGGCGTCAGGGACAGCGTTTTCGACTCGCCCTCGGTCATCCCCGCGATGCCGGCCTGGAAGCCTGGAATGACCTGGAGCAGGCTGAACGTGGCCCGGTCGCTCGCGTCGAACACGGTCCCATCTTGGAGGCGACCTTCGTACGCGACGGTCACGGTGCTGGTCGGCTCGGCGACCTCGAGGACGCCGTCGTCGGGCGGCTCGCCGGGTCCGCAGGCCGAGAGGACGAGGGCGGAGAGCAGGAGGGAGGCGGTGCGCATCGGGAAGAGGGAAGGGAGGGCCGAACCTAGCGACCCCACTCGGCCGTTTCTTTCGGCTCACGCTCCTCCGTCGCCGATGGTCCGCCTGCTCCTGTTTCTGTTTCCGCTCGTCGCGCTTTCGCAGACCGTCGAGCGCGTCGAGCCCGCCTTCTGGTGGGCCGGCATGACGCACCCCGAGCATCAGATCCTGCTCTACGGCGAGGACGTCGGCAGCGCCCGCGTGACCCTGGTGCCCTACGACGGCGTCTCCCTCGACGCCGTCACGGCGGTCGCCAGCCCGAACTACCTGTTCCTGTCGCTCACCCTCGAGCCCGGCGTCCAGCCCGGCACGCTGCGGTTCGACCTCGAGGGCGACGGCGTGCAGAGCCTCGAATATGAGCTGCGGGAGCGGACGCGGGCGCCGGGTAGCTACGCGCAGGGCTTCTCGAGCGAGGACGTGATCTACCTCATGATGCCGGACCGCTTCGCCAACGGCGACGTGTCCAACGACGCCGTCCCCGGCTACCTCGAGGGCGCCGACCGCTCCAACCCCAACGCCCGCCACGGCGGCGACTTCGAGGGCGTCCGGCAGCGGCTCGACTACCTCGAGGACCTGGGCATGACGGCGATCTGGTTCACGCCCATCTTCGAGAACAACATGACGCCCGAGTACGGCGCCTACCACGGCTACGCGGCGACCGACATGTACGCGACCGATCCTCGGTTCGGCACGACCGAGGAGTTCACGGCGCTCGTCGACGACGTCCACGGGCGCGGCATGAAGGTCATCATGGACATGATCCACAACCACATCGGCGACCGCCACTGGTGGATGGCCGACCCGCCGACGGCCGACTGGGTCCACTCGTGGGAGGAGTACGGCCAGACCAACTACACCGGCGCCGCGGCCATCGACCCGTACGCGTCCGACGTCGACCGCGACCAGTTGGTCAACGGGTGGTTCGTGCGCGAGATGCCCGACCTCGACCAGTCGAATCCGCTCCTCGCGCAGTACCTGTTGCAGAACACCGTCTGGTGGATCGAGCACACCGGCGTCGACGGGATCCGCATGGACACCTACCTCTACCCCGACAAAGAGTACATGGCGCGGTGGTCGCGCTACGTCCTCGACGAGTACCCGACGTTCAATATCGTGGGCGAGAGCTGGGTCAACAACGTCCCCCACGAGGCCTACTGGCAGGACGACTTCCGCGCGAGCGGCGACGGCTACGACTCGGAGCTGCCCTCCGTCACGGACTTTCCGCTGTCGTTCGCGATGCGCGGCGGCTTCTTGCCCGGCGGCAACGTGTACGAGGTCTACGAGACGCTCGCCCAAGACCACGTCTACCCCGCGCCGAACGACCTGGTCACCTTCTTCGACAACCACGACCTCGACCGGGCCTACGGCGACGCCGACGACCTCTCGGCGCTCACGCTCGGGACGGCCTTCCAACTCACCACACGCGGCATCCCGCAGATCTACTACGGAACGGAGATCGCGATGCCGAACGGCCCCCGAACCGGCGGCGACGGCTTCAAGCGGCTCGACATGCCCGGCGGCTGGCCCGACGACGACCGCAGCGTCTTCCTCGAGGCCGACCGCACCCCGCGCGAGCAAGCCGCCTTCGACGTCGTTCGCAGCCTTACGCGATGGCGCCAAACCGCCGATGTGGTCCACCACGGCCGACTGACCCAGTTCATCCCGCGCGACGGCGTCTACGTGTACTTCCGCTGGGACGACGACGACACG
>NZ_JBARYR010000516.1:0-2501 GCF_049648075.1 Rubrivirga sp.
GCGGAGCTCGGCGCAGTCGCCGGCGGCCCAGACGTTGGGCGCCGAGGCCCGAAGCTCAGCATCGACCAGGACGCCGCGTCTGACCTCGAGGGCGCCGCCCAGCCACTCGGTGTTCGCCACCACGCCCGTCCCGACGCCGACGACATCGGCCGGAAGGCGGTCTCCATTCGTCGTCACGACCGACTCGGCATGGCCGTCGCCCTCGATGGACGCGACCTCGACGCCGAAGCGCAGGTCGACGTGGTGCGCGCGGATCGCGTCGGCGACCAGTGCACTCTCCTGGGGCGAGAACACGTTTGGCAGGTAGCGGTCGTCGCGGACCAGGAAGGTGACGTCGACACCCCGGACGGTCAGCATCTCAGCGAGTTCGACCCCGATCAGCCCACCTCCTACGACGACGGCATGTTTGGCACCCGGCGTGGCGGCCTCGAGGCGGTCCAGGTCAGCCCAGTGGTAGAGGCCCTGCACGCCGGGGAGGTCGGCGCCGGGCCACGGCGGGATGTTTGGCCGAGAGCCGGTCGCGACGAGCAAGCGGTCGTACGGAATTGGCCCGCCCTCGAGGTCGAGCGTCTGGGCCTCGACGTCCAGGCCACGAGCGTGGTCGACGACGCGCTCGATCCGGTTCTCGTGCCAAAAGCGTTCTTCGTACATCCAGGTATGCTCGCGCGTCAGGACGCCCATGTAGACGTACATCAGCGCGGTCCGGGCGTAGGGCTCCTTCGCCTCGCCTGAGATGATCGTGATCGTGGCGTCGGGGTCGGCCTTGCGGACGTGGCGCGCGGCGGTGACGCCGGCGATCCCGTTCCCTACGATGACGACGTCCATGCTCGTGCGGAAGTGACGGTCAGAACGTAGCCCGGCGAGGGACGTACCTGCACCCCTCGACGTTGATATGACCTACGGCATTACCGGCAACCCGACAAAACCCGCTGTCTGGGAGCCGCTCCGCGACCTCACGGCCTGGCTCGACGCGCGCGGCCTCCCCTTCTGGATCGACCCGCCGCTCGCTCAGGGCCTGGATGACCGAGGCCTCGTCGACGGCTCCGTCCTCGAGGACCGCACGACGGACGACCTGTCCCAGTCGGACGTCCTGCTCTCGTTCGGCGGCGACGGCACGCTGTTGCGCACGGCGCACCGAGCGGGCGGCTTGCCCATTCTGGGCGTCAACATCGGACGGCTCGGTTTCTTGACCAAGGTCGAGGTCTCCGAGATCGAGGCCGCGCTCGCTGCCCTCGAGGACGGAGAGACCGGCGTCGAGGACCGGATGACGCTCGACGTCGAGCTCGACGTGCCCGGCCTCGAGGGCGTCCCGTCGTGGGCGCTCAACGACGTCGTGGTGGACAAGTCGGGCACGACGAGCATGATCCAGGTCGAGGCGACGGTCAACGGCGAGGCCCTCAACACGTACTGGGCGGACGGCCTGGTCGTAGCGACGCCGACCGGCTCGACGGCCTACGCCCTCTCAGTCGGAGGCCCGATCTTGACACCGGGATCCGACACCATCGTCGTGGCGCCGATCGCGCCACACACGCTCACGGCCCGGCCCATCGTGCTCCCCTGCGACGCCGAGCTGGTCCTCCGGGTCGAGACACGCGACCACCCGTTCGCGTTCGCCTGCGACGGGTTCTCGGTCGTCCTCGAGGGCGGCGCGACGGTCCGCATCAAACGGTCCGAGGAGGTCGTCCGCCTGGTGACGCTGCCGGGGAAAGATTACTTCTCGACCGTCCGCGACAAGCTCTCGTGGGGCCGTGGGGGGGTGTTTTAAGGGAGGGGCGGCCGTCCTCGAGGACGGAGGGCCGTTCCCTGCGCGACGCCGACCTCGAGGGCGCCAATGACGCCCTCATCCCTCCATCCGGTATGGCTTATTCCTCTGCCACCAAACGAAAACGCCCCCGCTTCCGAAGAAACGGGGGCGTTCGCGACCCGGACGAGACTTGAACTCGCGACCTCCTGCGTGACAGGCAGGCGTTCTAACCAACTGAACTACCGGGCCGAGTGCGACCAATCTACGAAGCCCGCGAGGGGCCGCGCAAAGCGGCGCGCGCTCCGCTGGATCTTCAACCGCTCGCGCGGCGCCGCCCAGCGGACGTGGTCGAGGGCGGACTTGAACCGCCGACACACGGATTTTCAGTCCGTTGCTCTACCAACTGAGCTACTCGACCAAGGAACAAGCGGCCACCCATGAGGCAAAGCCTCGAGGACGACCGGGCGCCGAATATACGCGGGTACCGAGCATTCTCGACAACACAGGAGCGACCGAGACTCAGTGAAGAGGCGACGACCTCGAGAGCCGTCAGGCCGGCGGAGCCAACGGGCTACTCCGGCAGCCCCCAGGGCTCTCTCAGCGCGTCCCGCGCCGACTCTGGGAGTTGGACCAGCACGGGCGCCGCGTCGGCGTCGAGCCAGGCCATGACGGACTGGAGTCGTTCGTCCGGCATCGCCGTGCAGCCCGCGGTCGAGGTGCCGGGGCCGCGCCAGACGTGCATGAAGATGCACGAGCC
>NZ_JBARYR010000517.1:0-1667 GCF_049648075.1 Rubrivirga sp.
CGTAGACGGCGACCGTGGCGTGGCCGGCCTCCTGGAGCGTGACCGAGACCGAGGCCCGGGCCGCCGACGGGTTCGGGACGACGGTGCCGAGCGAGGGCACGGCCTCGAGCGCGGACTCGTTCGAGACGGCGAGAGCACTGATGTCACCAATGACGAGTGGCAGGATCTGGTAGCCGCTATCTCGTGGGTCCTCCTGATCAGACTGGCTGACGATCCCTGTCACAGTCACAGGGTTACCGACGAAATCCGTGCCGTCCAGCTCCGTGTCGTCGGCGTTCGTAATGCGCAGCGTGCCCGTTCCAGAGGCATCTGTGATCGCGTAGTCGGTCTCGGCCTGGTACTGGGCATCGGGACTGTCGAAGGAGACGTCCGATATCGTGACGAGTTCGCCCTCATAGTCCTCCCCATTTGCAGCGAGCTCTGCAAGCGTGATCACCTGAGGTGCAGGAACGTCCTCGTCACCTAACCCTTCAAACGAAGCGAGGTCGTCGCCATTGATCTGAAGGAGGCCATCAAACTCCGAGAGAGTTCCGGACACGCGGACGAACGCTCCGGGCACGAGCGCGCCGCTCTGAACGAGGTCGAAGATCTCGCCGGAGGTCTGACGGAGCACCAAGGCACCCGTCTCATCCTGGATGTAGACGAATGCTCCCCTGGACCGCGTCACAACGCCCTCGATGAGGACGGCCTCGCCGGCTCCAGCCGCACGCGCATCGGCGACCGTGCTGAGGCCAGGGTCGACGTTGAGGACCATGACAATCTCCATGTCGAAGCCGTCTCCCACACTCCCAAATGGAGTCGGTGTGATTCCGCCACAGTCTGTAGTACCGAGGTAGCTGAATCCGTCGGCGGCCTCGAGGTTGCCGGCAGCGGCAGCGTCATACTGACGAGGAGTTCCCTCATCGGCGTCCTGAGAGCCATCGGCGAAGAACACTTCGGCAACCAGCAATTCGTCGCCTGCGAGGGACGGCGCGCCGTCGAACGGGTTGTCGGGGTCGTCGAACCCGACGTTGACCAGCCCGCGCACGTCAGTATCGAACGAAAGGTCGGCACTCGCAAGCTCACTGAGCGCGCCGACAGCGAATCCGTTTTCGACGTTGGTACCAGGAGGAAGCGTGTGGATAACGAGCCGGCCCGTCGCAGGGCGCGTGCCCTCCTCATAGATCTGGACCGTGATGCCGGCGTCGACACTCGTGAGTTCAGCGTTGAGGGGCAGTGCAAACTGGCTCAGGTCGAAGACACGGTAGAAACTGTTGTCAGTCGTGCCGAGAGCTATGCGTTCGCCATCCTCGTCCTCAGCGCTCGATCGGCAAGCCACAGCCGAGGTCGTAACGTCGAGCGACGAGTTCTGCGTGATGGTCAGGTTGGCGCTCGGGGCGAAGGCTGGAGCCTCGAGCGCGGTCACGGAACGATCGAGCACGGGTCCCGTCGTGACCGACTTGGTCTGCGCGAGAGCGCAGGGGGTGAGGAGGACTGCCGCAAGGGCAAGAGTGGCAAATTGTCGCATTACAGATCTAAGTCGTTGGATGGAAGGGGCGGCGCCGCTCTGGCGCCGCCCCCTTAGGAGTCGTGCTTGTCCGAGAGCTCGATCAGCGTGCGACCGTGAACGGCCGGACCACCGTGGCGCCGCCGGCCGCGAGCCGGACCATGTAGGTGCCGGCCGGCAA
>NZ_JBARYR010000518.1:0-2478 GCF_049648075.1 Rubrivirga sp.
CGCCGTCGCGACGGCGGGCACGTCGGTCCGTGCCGAGTCAACCTCGGCTCGTGTCGGCGCCGCGAACAGGGCCGTCAGGTTGACGCCGCCGACGACCTCGTCCCCAGGACCGGGCCGGTCCTCGCACGTCGGGTCGACCTCGGGGACGCAGACGGCGACCGGCGTCTCGCTGCACGCGGTGAACGCGAAGAGAGCGGCGATCGCTGCGACCTCGAGGCCAAGTCTCATGCTAGTACGCGAGCTCGAGCTCCGGCGCGCTCACGATGGAGCCGACGGCCAGCTGCGACCGCAAGAACGTGGTCACGACCGGCACGCTCGACGGGAAGCCCTCGGGCGAGTGGAACGAGTTGCCGTTGGACTCCGAGTCATACTGGAAAAACTCGAAGCTGCCTCCACCGCCGCCCTCGGCGCGGGCCGCGAACGCGATCGAGAACGGGATCGGGACGACCGGGTCGTTGACGTGATGGTGGACCTGGGTGTCGGGCAAGTCGGCCTCGAAGAGGGACGCTGAGCGGCGGACGACCTCGAGGCGGGCCGGGCCGTAGTCGGCGTCGGGGTTGGCGGTGCCGTCCGCGTTGCGGAGCGGGTTGAGGACGGTGTCGAGGAGGAACTGCCCGCCCGGAAGCCCGAGCGCGCCGGCGTTCCCGGTCAGCAGGCGCGTCGCCAGTGTCTCGGTGGTCTCGTTGTAGAAGTCGGTCGGCCCGTAGTAGTCGACCAGCGCGTCGACGCGGTCGTCACGGATGCTGTGGAGCGCGGCCGTGTTGCCGCCGCGGCTGAACCCGATGGCCGCGATCCGGCTGTCATCGGTCTCGTCGGCGTAGAGCTCGAGGGCGGCGTCGAGGAAGGCGATCGAGTCGTCCACGTCGAAGTCCCACGGGCTCGGCGAGCCACCGGCGGTCACGGGGGCGAGGGCCGTTCCCTCGGTCAAAACGGGCTCGGAGCGGTAGACCGGGACCACCAACACCGTGCTCGAGGCGAGGTCGGGGAACGTGGCGGCGAATCCGGTGACGGTGCCGTTCGCGCCAGAGCCGGCGATGGAGAATCCGCCGTCGCCACCGTGATGGACCACCAACACCGGCAGGTCGTCACCGCCGTCCGGCACGTGAACGACGCCGTAGTGCGTGATGGGGCTCTGCCCCGAAGTCGTCACGTCGTGCTGCACCAGGAACGCCGTCCCGATTCCCGTCGAGGTCGAGCCCAGGACGGTCTCGTTCGAGGACGTGGGGTTTCGGCTGGCCCAGTCGTCGCGGACAGACTGGATCTCCGCCGCGGTGGCGTCCGAGAAGAGCCGGTCGTAGTTGACACCGAAAAGGACGCGCCCTTGCTCGTCGCCGTCTCCGGGCTCGTCGGGCTCGCTCGAGTCACACGCAGGCAGCGCGATGAGGAGCGCCAAGAGAACTGGGATCGCGCCGGACCGGGCGCGGAGGAAGCCAAACGACATAGACGAGTGTGGGAAGAATGTCCGCGTCAACGCAGCGGCGCGCCGTCTAGTTGCCCGTCCTCTCGGAAGCGCTGCCGTCTCTCCGGCGAAGATCCACAACATCCGGCCTAGGGCAACCGTATACATCAGCAAACTGATTGCCGGCGGCGCCCTCGAGGACGGACCCTCGGGGCCAGATCCGGCCTCGATCCAATGAGCGCCCCCGTCTACCTCGATTACAACGCGACCACTCCCACCGACGAGCGCGTCCTCGAGGCCATGCTCCCGTTCTTCCGGGAGCACTTCGGCAACCCCCACAGCGAGCACGCCTACGGCTGGACCGCGGACGAGGCCGTCAAGAAAGCTCGCGAGCAGACCGCGAAGGTGATCGGCGCGACGCCGCGCACGATGGTGTTCACGAGCGGCGCGACCGAGTCGATCTCGCTCGCGATCCGCGGCGCCGGCGCGATCTACGGCGGCAAGCGGCACCGGATCGTGACCGTCCAGACCGAGCACAAGGCCGTGCTCGAGACGTGCCAAGCGATGGAGCGCGAAGGCTACGAGACGACTTACCTCCCGGTCGACGAGAACGGACTCGTGGACCCGGACGCGGTCGAGGAGGCCGTCGACGACCAGACGTTCCTGGTCTCGGTGATGTGGGCCAACAACGAGACCGGCGTGATCCAGCCGATCCCGGAGATCGCGGAGCGCGCCCATGCCGCCGGCGCCATCATGATGAGCGACGCGACCCAGGCCGTCGGGCGCGTCCCGACCTCGGTCAACCACGACGGCGTCGACCTGCTCGCGATGTCGGGGCACAAGATGTACGGGCCGAAGGGGATCGGCGCGTTGTACGTGCGGCAGCGCGGCCCGCGCGTCAAGCTCCAACCCCAGGCGACCGGCGGGTCCCAGGAGGCGGGGCACCGGGCCGGAACCCTCAACGTGCCTGGTGTGGTCGGGATGGGGATGGCGTCGCACATCGCGCGCCGCTCCCAGGCCAGTGACGCCGAGCGCCAATCCGTCCTTCGGGACCGGCTCGAGGCCGGCGTCCTCGAGGC
>NZ_JBARYR010000519.1:0-1970 GCF_049648075.1 Rubrivirga sp.
GCCCCGAAGCATGGCTCCAGCCGCCGCGATCATCACGACGCCGAACAGGACCAGCTGCACCGCGCCTGGCACCGACGCCGCCAAGACCGCTCCCAGGTACGTCCCGACGATGCCGGGAAGGCCGAACCCGACCACGCTTCGCCAGTCGACGAGCCGCTGGCGTGCGTAGCTCACAGCCCCGACGGAGGCGATGGCCCCGACGATCGCCAGGCTCTCGGCGATCGCCACTTTGTCCGGCTGTCCCGCGAGGTAGACCAGGACCGGGACGGTCAGGATGGAGCCGCCCGAGCCGAGCAACCCCAGGACCAGACCAATCGCGACAGCCCCCAGCAACGCGTAGATCACGCCGCGACCTCGTGGCCTGTCTCGACCGGTGCGATCTCGCGGTAGTGCGGAAACCCGTCGTTGACGTAGGCGACCTCGAGGCCGCGCGAGGCCAGGAGCGCAGTTGCGACCGCCGCCCGCACGCCGCTCTGGCAGTGGACCAGAACCGGCCGATCCGTCGGCACCTCGTCCAGCCGCGCGGCCAGTCGCGTGTGGGGGATGTGGAGACTTCCCGGCACGTGCCCGGCGTCGACCTCCGCTTGGCGGCGCACGTCGAGGACGACCGTCTCGTCGCCGCGGTCCCGGACGTCTTCGAAGCCGACCTCGAGGACGGACGCCATCGAGCCGCCGCTCTGGGCGTAGGCTGCCAGGGTCTCGTACGTGATGGTTGATACGACGTTGTCGAGCCCGATCCGGACCAAGCTGCGGACGGCCTCGTCCACGCGACCGTCGGGGACCACCAAGACCAGCGGCGTTTCTGGGTCCGTCACGTACGACCCGACGACCGTGGTAAACGACGATCCGAGCGGGGCGTAGAGCGAGCCCGGCAGGTGGGACGCCATGAACGCCGACCGGTCGGGCCGCGTGTCGACGACAGTCACGTTGGCTGCGCCGGCCTTGCGGCTCTCGAGGGCGGCGAGCTCGTCCGGCGCCACGGCGCGGGGTGTCGGGAGCGCGGCCAGCGGCGGGACGCCGTCGCGGTTTTGTGCCTTCATCCGGGCGAAGTACAGCGGAGGCTCGGGCTGGCCATCCAAGATGGCGTCGACGAACGCCTCCTCTCCGCGCCGCGCGGCGTCGATCGACCCGTTGAACCGGCGCTCGTACCCGACGGTCGACTGGGGGACGGCTCCGAGCGCCTTCCCGCACGCGCTCCCGGCTCCGTGTCCCGGCCACACCTGGACAAAGTCCTCGAGGTCGAGGAAGCGCTGGACCGACTCGTAGAGCTGTCTCGCCGCCGGCTCCTGCGCACCGGACTGTCCGGCGGCCTGCTCCAACAGGTCCGGTCGGCCAAGATCCCCGACGAACACAAAGTCGCCCGAGAGAAGCCCCATCGGCTCGTTGGCGCCTCCGCCGTGGTCCGTCACCAAGAACGCCAGGTGCTCCGGCGTGTGGCCGGGCGAGTGGACCGCGCGCACCTCGATGTTTCCGACCTCGAAGCTGTCGCCGTCCCGCAGGAACGTGACGCCCTCGAGGTCGCTCGCCCAGGCCGATCCCCAGCCGGCATCGTCACCCTCTGCCGAGAGGTACAGGTGCGCGCCCGTCCGTTCAGCGAGGTCTCGGGCGCCCGAGAGGAAGTCAGCGTGGATGTGGGTCTCGGCGACGTGCTTGATCGTGAGCCCCTCGGCCGCCGCGACCTCGAGGTAGCGGTCGATGTCGCGCTCGGGGTCGACGAGCAGCGCTTCGCCGGTCCTTTGACATCCGACGAGGTAGGCGTACTGGGCGAGAGAGGGGTCGTGAATCTGGCGGAATATCATGGTCAGGAAGGTGTGGCGATAAAAATCAGGCAGTGTGCGACGTCAGTGCGGCAAGTGGTCCCGGACGAGCGCGTAGGTCCATGTCCCGGCGAGGGCCGCCACGAGGGCAGCCGCCATTACGCTCACGCCTCCGCCCAGGAGAGCGACGAGCGGTCCGGGGCACGCTCCCAA
>NZ_JBARYR010000520.1:0-2105 GCF_049648075.1 Rubrivirga sp.
CCTGAAACCACCGGGCGGCGGCCTCGTCGAGGGTGACCGTAGGCTCATCGAGTAGCAGGACGGGCGTGGCCGAGTAAAGGGCCGACGCTAACAAGATGCGCTGTCTCATCCCGCTGCTGCAGTCCAGGAGTTGGCGGTTACGGACGTGCCCCAAACCGGTAAATTCTTGCACCTGCGCCACGCCGCCCAATTCCTTCAGAACGGCTTTCTGCGTAAAGTGAAATTTTAAAAACTCCGCAATCGTCAGTTCTTCCGGCAGTTCGAAGTAAGGCCCGGCCCAGCGGACGTGGCGAAAGTGCTCCGCCGGAGCGACCGGCTGGTTGCCGTAACGAAAAACCACGCTACCCCGGCTGGGGGTAAGCTGACCGGCCAGCAACCGCAGCAGGGTACTCTTGCCGGAGCCGTTGCGGCCCCGCACGCCGGTGATGACGCCGGAGATGAACTGGTCCGAGTACTCCCGCAGGATCCACTGGCGGGTAAATTTCTTGCCGACGCCGCTAAGGGTGATTGAACTCGGTTCAGGCCACATCCTGCAGGGCCTGGAAGCTGCGGATGATGCCCGTCCGCTCGGTGTTGGTGATGAAGCGGACCACCTCGTCGCGCTCGTCGCTGACGGGCACGGACGCCTCGATTTCGGTCACCGCGTTGGTAATGTTGAGCCCCTTCACGAACAGGATGCGGTAAATCTCGTGGATGGCGTTGATGGTGTCGATGCTGTACCCCCGCCGCTGGAGCCCGATCCGGTTCACGCCGATGTAACTCAGCGGTTCGCGGGCCGCGCGGATGTAGGGCGGCACGCTCTTGCGCACCAGGCTGCCCCCGGCGATGAAGCTGTGGCGGCCGATGCGCACGAACTGCTGGACGCCGCACTGCCCCTCGATGATCACGTGGTCCTCCAGGGTGACGTGGCCGGCGAGGTTGACGTTGTTGGCGATGATGATATTATCGCCCAGAATGCAGTCGTGGGCCACGTGGGCGTAGGCCATCAGCAGGCAGTTTTTACCCACCACGGTGGTCATGGCCGCGGCCGTTCCCCGGTTGATGGTCACGTGCTCGCGGATGGTGGTATTGTCGCCCACCACCGCCGTGGTGTATTCCCCGGCAAATTTCAGGTCCTGGGGAATGGCCCCGATCACGGCACCGGGGAAAATCCGGACGTTCTTGCCGATGCGGCTGCCGGCGTAGATGGTCACGTTGTTGTGGATCACCGTACCCTCGCCGATCTCCACGTCGTCCTCGATGAGGGTGAAGGGGCCGACGGTCACGCCGGAGGCGAGTTGAGCATTGGGATGAACGGAACTCATGGAGTGAATGGACATACTAGCTACGCTTTACGATTTGGGCCACGAGGTCGGCTTCGGATACGATCTTATTACCGACATAGGCGGTTCCCCGCATCTGGCAGAGGCCCCGGCGGACGGGGGCGATGAGTTCCATCTTGAAGAGGACGGTATCCCCCGGCGTTACGAAATTTTTGAACTTGGCGTTGTCCACCTTCAGGAAGTAGGTGTCCCAGCCGTAGGGGTCGTCCTGCTGGGTCAGTACGAGGAGACCACCGGTCTGGGCCATCGCCTCGATCTGGAGTACGCCGGGCATCACGGGGTTGCCCGGAAAGTGGCCCTGAAAGAACTCCTCGTTCACGCTCAGGTGCTTGAGGCCCACGATGTGGTTCTCGCCCATCTCGATGATCTTGTCGATCAGCAAAAAGGGGTAGCGGTGGGGCATGTACGATTGGATCTCCACGCTGTTGAAGACCGGGGTGTCGTTGGGGTTGTAGTAGGGGCGCCCCTTGAGGCGCTTCTGCTCCAGGTAGGCTTTCTTCAGCAACTTGGTGAACTCTACGTTCACGCCGTGGCCCGGCTTGGTGGCCAGGATGCGGCCCTTGATGGACACGCCCAGGAGGCTGATGTCGCCGATCACGTCCAGCAGCTTGTGGCGGGCCGGCTCGTTGTGGAACTTCAGGTCGATGGTGTTCAGGATACCCTGTTCGTTCACCTCCACGCTCTCCTTGCCCATTTTTTGGGCCAGGGCGTCGAGGCGGTCCTGGGGGACGGCGTAGTCGGCGATCACGATGGCGTTGGTCAGGTCGCCGCCCTGGATGAGGT
>NZ_JBARYR010000521.1:0-4885 GCF_049648075.1 Rubrivirga sp.
GCCTTCGTCGGGCTCGCCCTCCGCGACCGCCCGCGCCGCTGCCGCCACGTGCACAGGGTCGAGGCCCGCCTCGGCGCCGACGGCTTGGAGCTCTTCCATCGACAGACCGAGGTTGGCCTCTTGATCCCGCACCTGCGCAGCGGCGGCGCGAGCAAACACGTCCTCGATCTCGGGGGTGGTAAAGCGGCGGGCGGAGTCCATCGGTCGGTCGGCGGCGTCCTCGACGCTACGGCCGTTCCGTGCGCCGGTTGCAGATGGGCGTCCTCGAGGGCGTGGCTCCCCGACGCTCTCACTCATGCGCACCGATCCGGTCCGTCCTCGAGGACGCTCTGAGTCTGAATCGCGGTTTAAACCGGATAGGCGCGGGTCTCGCCAGATATGCGAAATCAGGGCCTCGAGGGCGATTTTGACATGCGCGCCGCCTATCTTGAGGTCTGCAGGACGCGGCCCCAGCGGGGCTTTCCCCTTGCCTCCACGACACCGACGACCACGACTATGCAGATCACCGCGCCCGACACCTCGAAAGCGCTTCCGTCCCCCGATGCCGTCCGCAGCATCCTGGGCGAGCACGTGCTCACCGACGGCTACCCCATCGTCCTCGACATGGAGGAGAGCCAGGGCGCGCGTCTGCGCGACGCCGTCACGGGGAAGGACTACATCGACTTTTTTACGTTCTACGCCTCGAACCCGCTGGGCATGAACCACCCGGCGTTGGCCGGCGACAGCGACGACGCCGTCGCGTTCCGTGCCCGGCTCATGGACGCCGCGCTCAACAAGGTGGCGAACTCGGACGTGTACACGGCCCACTTCGCGCGCTTCGTCGAGACGTTCGGGCGCGTCGGGATCCCGGACGAGCTGCCCCACGCCTTCTTCGTCTCGGGCGGCGCGCTCGCCGTCGAGAACGCGCTCAAGGTGGCCTT
Organism: Rubrivirga sp.; assembly: GCF_049648075.1. Taxonomy (GTDB): domain Bacteria; phylum Bacteroidota; class Rhodothermia; order Rhodothermales; family Rubricoccaceae; genus Rubrivirga. Next base: position 921 of record NZ_JBARYR010000521.1, read on the forward strand.
CGACTGGAAGGTGCGGAAGAACAAGGCCAAGGGCTACTCCGGCGAGCGCGGCGACAAGGTGCTCCACTTCCGCGAGGCGTTCCACGGGCGGAGCGGCTACACGATGTCGCTGACGAACACTGACCCGAACAAGGTCGCCGGCTACCCCAAGTTCGACTGGCCGCGCGTCACGACGCCCAAGATCCGAGGCGGCGACGTCGAGTGGAAGGAGGAGATGGCGATGAGCCAGGCCCGCCAGGCGTTCTTGGACAACAAGGACGAGATCGCGGCCATCATCATCGAGCCGATCCAGGGCGAGGGCGGCGACAACCACTTCCGCCCCGAGTTTCTCCAGGCGCTCCGCGACCTGGCCGACAAGGAGGAGGCGCTCTTGATCTTCGACGAGGTCCAGACGGGCGTCGGTTTGACTGGCGAGTTCTGGGCCTTCCAGTCCTACGGCGTCACGCCGGACATCATCGCGTTCGGCAAGAAGACCCAGGTCTGCGGCATCCTGGCCGGTCCGCGGATCGACGAGGTCGAGGACAACGTGTTCGAGAAGTCGAGCCGGATCAACTCGACGTGGGGCGGCAACTTGGTGGACATGGTCCGCTTCGACCGGATCCTGGAGGTCATCGAGGCCGAAAACTTGATCGACAACGTCCGCGAGCAGGGCGCGCACCTGATGAACCGTCTCGAGGCCATGGCCGAGCGCTTCGAGGCCGTCACGGACCCCAGGGGCCGCGGGCTGATGTGCGCCTTCGACCTGCCCGACGGCGCGACGCGCAACGCGGTCGTGAGCGCGGCCTACGACGGCGGGCTGATGGCGCTCGGCTGTGGCACGCGGACCATCCGCTTCCGCCCGGCCCTCACCATCTCCCAGGCCGACCTCGACGCGGGACTCGACATCTTGGAGGCCGCGCTGGAGTCGACGCTGGGCTAGTCGTCCTCGAGGACGAGCCTTTCCATCTACGACCTCGAGACTGCTTCGACCTCGAGGCTGCTTCGGCCTCGAGGTCGTTTTGGTTGAGCGCGTCTCCAGACGGCGGTGCTACGCCGTCGGCCTCGAGGACGCCGTTCTAGACGCGCCCTGCTCGGCCCGGAGGAGCGACCTCCTCGGGCGGCGTCACTCCGGGGATCGGCTCCCTCGAGGTCGTGCTCGGCGGCCCCGCGTCGGGGTCTGCCTTTCCAGTCTTGCCGCCGCTCCACGTCGCCCACGCGAAAAAGGCGATGAGCGCGAACGAGGCGATGCCGAGGACGACGTAGAGGATGCCAGCGAAAGACACGGTCCCAAGGGGCGAGTGAATCCGTCGTACGCCAGAGGTGAGTCAGGCTTCCGTCCTCGAGGACGGTCAGGGATTTCGCTACGGGCTGACACAACGCCCCGAGTTTCTCGTAGCGTCCAGCTGTCACACTGCTTTGGTTATGGCTGCCCCGCTCGACTCTTTGACGTTCGCCCAGGCGCAGGCCGACATGAGGCGTGGCTACGCCTCGGGTGCTCCAGGCGTGCTGATCTCAGGACTCGTCTGGCTTGCAGCGGGCGTGGTCGCTGTCACGGTGTCGGATCGGGCGGCCGTCCTCGCGCTCTTGGTGGGCGGCACGGTGATCTATCCGGCAAGCCTGGTGGTGACGAAGCTGATGGGGCGGTCGGGCACGCACTCGGCTGGGAACCCGCTCGGCCGACTCGCGGGTGAGGGAACGGCTCTGCTGTTCGTCGGGCTCGTCATCGCCTACGGCGTGTCGGTTTTGCGCGTCGAGTGGTTTTTCCCGGTCATGCTCCTCATCATCGGCGCGCGGTACCTCACGTTTCAAACGGTCTACGGGCTGCGCGCGTACTGGCTGTGCGGGCTCGCGCTCATCGCAGCAGGCGTAGCGGTCGGACTCGCAGAGGCTCCGGTGTACGTCGGAGCGTTTGCGGGGGGAGCGATCGAGCTCGTGGTCGCTGGCGTTCTCGGGGGCCGCGAGCGGTGGACGCCCGACGGCGAGACCGTCCGCTAGGCGTCGTCCGGGACCGGGTCCTCGTCCTCGTCCAGGAACGGCACGCGCGCCGGTGCCGACGCCGTCCTCGACTCGGTGTCGTAGGTGCAGCCGGCCGCCAGAACGTGGATGCGCAGGCCGATGAGCGAGACCGGCTCGCCCTCTCGCGCGGAGTCCATCGACGAGTACGACAGCTCCGACGGGTCCACGACGGTCACCGTCCCGCTGCCGATGACCTCGAACGTGTTGTCGGCCTCGAGGACGAGCGCCGTGTCCTCGTCGATGCCGACGCCGGTCATGAAGGGGTTGAAGGAGACGGCCGTGAGCAGTCGCCCCAGTCGGTCGCGCTGGCGGAAGTGCTGGTCGATGACCAACCGGTTGGACAAGCCGAGGCCCGGAGCGAGCGTGACCTTTTCGGTCGTCGGGGTCGGGCCGGTACGGCCGGAGGCGATCATGTGCTCGGGCATGACGGCCGCGCCTGCCGACGTGCCCGCCACCACGACGCCCGCCGCGTTCCGCCGCCGAATCGACTGGGCGAGCGGCGTTCCGCCCAAGATGGTCGACAAGCGGAGCTGGTTGCCGCCCGTCATGAAGATGCCCGTCGCGCGCTCGACGACCTCGAGGGCGGCCGGGACACGTGCGTGCTCGCGAGACGTGATCGACAGGACGTCGGTCTTGCGGGCGCCCAGCTCGGTGAACAGTCGGGCGTATCGGTCGCCGGTGTCCGGGAGCTCCGAGGCCGTCGGGATGATGGCGATGTGAGCGTCGCGTCCGCCAGCCAGTTCGATCACGCGGGCGAGCACGTCGCGCGTACCGGTCTTGGCCTCGGCCCCGCCGATGGGGACGATGGGGCCGCGCGGCGTGTCGGTGTCGGGAGAAGGCATTCAGTCAGGAAGGCGCGTCGGCGCCTGTGTGATCTAGTGTGCGTCGCGGAGGCGCATGGTATCGGGAGCCTCGAACGTGCCCCAGCGGACGGGGCGGCCGTCTCGGACGTGCCACCGGCCTCGGGCCATCACGCTGCGCGGTCGGCCGTCGTCCTCGAGGACGACCAGGTCAGCGTCGCGTCCGGCCTCGATGCGGCCCTTGTTCGGGAGGCGGAGATAGCGGGCCGGCGTCTCGGTGATTGGGGCGAGCGCGTCGGGGAGGTCGACGCCCAGGGCGAGCAGGTCGACGAGCAGGTCCGAGATCGCCCTCGAGGTCGCGAAGTCCATCCGTTCCAGGACGCCGTCGCGGAAGTGGGGGAGGCAGCCGCCGCCGTCGGAGGAGACCGTCAGGCGGTCCTTTAGTCCGGCCTCGAGGGCGCGGATCACGGCGTCGGAGGCGGCGACCTCGTCGTCCGTGGCGAACTCGGGCGGAAACGCCGTGACGTCGATGGTGACGCCGGCCGTGGCGACCTCGAGGGCGTCGTCGAACAGGCCGCTGCGTCGGTTGACGTGGGTCGGGTGGAAAGTGCGCGTGGGGAGCTCGGTCTCGTCGAGCAAGGCGCGGACGTGGTCCAGGCCGCGGCGCCCATCGCCGACGTGCAAATGCAGGACGCCGGCCTTGCCGGTCATCAGTCCCGCCACGTGGCAGTCGGCGGCGACGCGGGCGATCTCCGTCCTCGAGGGCTGCGACGAGCGGTGGTCGCTGATGGCGAGCTCTCCAAACCCGATGACGGGCTCGACGGTCGCGATGTCGGTGCGAACGGCGCCGGTCAGCGTCGTGGGCGGCAGGTGGTAGCCGCCGGTCCAGGCCCAGGCGCTCAGACCTTGGCGACGCAGGCCGTAGACCTGGCGCAGTAGCCCGGCCGTCGTGCGCGTCGTGTCGTCTGTCCCGAGGAGGCCAACGACAGACGTTACGCCGGCGGTCGTGTAGGCCGTCAGGCTGGGTGCGGGCGCGGCCGTCTCGGGTCCCGCCTCGCCGCCGCCGCCGGTCACGTGGACGTGAGCGTCGACGAAGCCCGGTACCAGGCGCCGCCCCTCGAGGTCGACGGTCTCGACCTCGAGGCTGCTGAACGTGGGCTCGTCCTCGAG
>NZ_JBARYR010000522.1:0-1836 GCF_049648075.1 Rubrivirga sp.
GCCCTGGGCCGTGGTGAACGTCTCGACCTCGTCGAGGAACGTCTCGCACTCGCCGACGACGGGGCTCACGATGCCGTACTGGCTCCTCTTGCCGTAGTCGTACGAGACGGTCTCGGACTGTGGCACGACCTCGGCCAACATGAACGCGCGGACTTGGGCGAGCGCGGCCTCGACGTCGGGCGTGAGCGCGGGATTCCAGGTGATGCGGGCGTCCTCGAGGTCGAACCGTCCGCCGCCGCTCTCGAACAGGGCGGGCGCCCGGAGCCCGAGGGCTTGGGCGATGGCCTCGACGTAGGCGTAGCTCCGGCCGGAGCAGATGCCCACGCGCGGGTAGCGCTCGTCCTCGAGGGCGAGGTCGCCCCAGGCTCGGAGTTGCGCGAAGCCCTCGAGGTCGTAGGCGACGTAGGGCTCGGACAGGCAGCCGTCGATGTCGGCCAGGAACAGGTTGATCACGGGTCGCGGGGGAAGCCGCGTCAAGGTCGCCGCCCTCGCGGGCGAGTAGTGCGAACGGACCAGGGAGTTCGTCCTCGATGCGGTGTAGCATGGGGTCTCTCATTCGCCACGGCCTTGAACCTCTCCCCCATCCTGCTGGTCCTCGTCCTCGTCGGCTGCACGCACACGCGGCCGGCCGACCTATCCTCGGCCTCGACGCGAGCCACGATCAACGCCCGCGCCGAGCGGGGCTTCCCGGTCCTCCACCTCGAGGGCGAGCGCGGGCGACAGGTCCGTGCGCTCCGCGTCGCCGCCGACTCGACGTTCTGGGTCGACAAGAGGACCGACGAGGCGCGCTCGGCGCCGACGGCAGCCATCGACGCCGTCGTGTTCCGCCGCGACGGGTACGGTGCGCTCGCGGGCGCCGGAATCGGAGCTGTCGTGGGCGGAGCGAGTGGGTTCGTGGGTGACCCTCCGTTCCCGTTCGACCGCGCGTTCATGGTGGTCATGGGGGCCGCCGGCGGCGCTGTGGTCGGTGCGTTCTCCGGCGCGATCCGGTCTGACAGGGTCATCTATCGAGCTCGCCCCTTCGAGGTTGGCGTCCTCGAGGTCGTGCCCGCTCCATGCGCTGGCGTCCCGCTCGCGTGCGCAGCCGGCCTCGAGGGCGCGACCGACTAGCTCGCCCACACGCCCCAGTGTTCATCCCCTCCATGATCCGACTGCTCATCCTCCTCACCGCTCTCGCAGGCTGCACGCACACGCGGCCCGCAGACCTGTCCTCCGGCACCGTGCGGAGCGAGATCACCAGCCGCGCCGAGCGAGGCCAGGCCGTCGTCTACGTCGAGGGCGAGCGCGGGCGGGAAGCGCGCGACCTCGAGGTCGGCACCGACGTTACGACGTGGGTCGACCGGATGTCCGACGAGGAGCGCTCGGCGCCGACCTCGAGCCTGCACGCCGTCGCCTTCCGTCGCGATGGGCTCGGCGCCCTCGAGGGCGCGGCGTTCGGAGCCGCAACCGGAGTCGTGGTATTCAACCTCGAGCACCAACTCTCAGGTGGAGGATCCGAGCTATTTCCAGGCCTTCGCACCGTTGCAGGAGCCACAATAGGTTTCCTTGTCGGGTTACTCGTCGGAGTAATCCGGTCCGACCAATACGTCTAAGAGTTTGTGCCGCCGCCCGATGTCGCTGTCATCCCCTGCGGCGGCATCCCGCTCGCGTGCGCCCTCGAGGGCGCGTCCGCTAGTCCTCGACCGTGAGCAGAATCCCGACCGGCTCGACGTCCGGTCGCCGGTCGCCGGGCGGGCTGAACACGCCGTCGGTGGCATCCACGAACCACGACTCGTCGCCCTGCGTCACGCGCAACTCGAATGGGACGCCCTCGAGGGTGCCCGTGTCGTCCTCGAT
>NZ_JBARYR010000523.1:0-12829 GCF_049648075.1 Rubrivirga sp.
GAGTTGCGTCGGGTAGTGGCCTGCGCGGTCGGCGAGACCGACCCGGTCGAGCAGGTCGAGGGCCGTCGCGCGGGCGCCGCTCTCGCCGCGGAGCTCGACGGGGATCGCCACGTTCTCAGCGGCCGTCAAGGTCGGGAGCAGGCGGAAGTTCTGGAACACGAACCCGACCGACTGCACGCGGAGGGCCGCCCGTGCGTCCTCGTCCAACCCCTCGAGGTCGGTGCCAACCAGCTTCACCGTCCCGCGTGTCGGGCGGTCGAGCCCGGCGCACAGGCCCAGAAGCGTCGTCTTGCCACTGCCCGACGGCCCGATGATCGCGCACGACGCGCCGGGCTGGACCTCGAACGAGACGCCCTCGAGGACGGTCAGGTCGCGGCCGGCGTTCGAGAACGTCTTGGTCAGGTCGCGGGTTTGGAGAACGGGGTCGGTCATCGAGGTCGAGGGAGTCTGGCGTCGGGGCGCGCCCGGAGCCGCAACGGGGTGGCGGCGTCGGGCCGTACCCGGGTTCCCCGGAAGGGTTCGCGCACGGGGACGACCGGGGGCTCGAAGGTGATCGGCGTCCTCGAGGACGGGCACGGCGGAACCCCTCCAGCCCGTTCCGGGTGACCTCCGAAACGGATTTCGCCATGCGCCTCGCCTTCGCCGTCTCCTTGCTCGCCCTTTCGATGACCGGGTGCCAGGACGCCCCCTCGGACCCGCCGACCGCCCTCGAGGACGCCGCGGTGCCCGGTGCGACCGCCACGCCCGAGTCGAGGACGACGCCCGACCTCCCGCTCGCGGATGCCGACGAGGACGCGGTCACCGTCGTCTTCTTCGGGGACAGCCTGACGGCCGGCTACGGCTTGGAGAGCCAGAGCCTGGCGTACCCCGCGCTCGTCGGCGCCGACCTCGAGGCCGCGGGCGTGCCGGTCCGCGTGGTCAACGCGGGGGTCAGCGGCGAGACGTCGGCGGGAGGCCGCAGCCGGATCGATTGGACGCTCGCGAACTCTCCGCCCGACGTGTTCGTGCTGGCGCTCGGCGCGAACGACGGCTTGCGCGGCACGTCAGTCGATGCGATGCGCGACAACCTGAGTGCCATCTTGGAGGCCGTCAAGGACGCGGCGCCCGACGCCCGGCTCGTGGTCGCCGGGATGGAGGCCTTGCCCAACTACGGCGCCGAGTACACGGCCGCGTTCCGCGACGTTTTCCCGGCCGTCGCCCAGGAGCACGGTGCGGCGTTCGTGCCGTTCTTGCTCGAGGGCGTCGCCGGAGACGCCTCTCTCAACCAGTCCGACGGCGTCCACCCGACGGCCCAAGGCCAGCGGATCATGGCCGAGACCGTCCTCGAGGTCGTCGAGCCGCTCGTCCTCGACGACGCGAGCTAGGATGACGCTCGAGCCAATACCCGACGCCGTCCGCGTCCCGTTTCTCGACGCCACATCAGAGCTCGTCCTCGAGGACGGTGCGACCGACGAGTATGCCCAAGCGTGCATCGCGCATCTTAGCGTGCACCGCGCACCTTCACGCCCTCGACGATGTGACGCTCGACGAGATGGACCGTGCCGCCGTCCGCTATCGGACCGAGTTTGTCGAGGCGACGGACGTCGGGGGGAGCCGCTAGTGTCGGACCGCGATGTGCTCGCACTCATTCAGCTGAACGTGATGATCGTGCCCGCTGACGAGGGGCGCCGGGAGCCCGTCGTTCACCCCGAATGCGACTGCGAGTGGGAGGAGGAGCACGGCCTCGAGTGGGTCGTCCGGTCAGGGCGGGTGATCTACACCGGCCCGTACGAGGGCGCCGATCCGTGGGGCGAGGCCTCGGCCGGAGACACGTACTTCTAGTTCTCCCTCGAGGACGGTAGACCAACGCTCCGGTTAGTAGACGGATGCGGGATGGGTGCGAAGCCTTCCATCCCGTATCCCCCATCCCTCCAGCGTCCCGAAGGGTGCGCTAGAAGTTGGCCCGGAGGCGCAGCCCGCCGCCGACGCGGTCTTGCGCGACGTCGATCCGCACGTCGGGCCCGACGGCGAGATGGACGGCCCCGGCTCGGAAGAGGACCGGGAGACCGAGGGTCACACCCATCCGCTCTTGGCCCCCGCTCGTCCCCGTGTCCGCGCGAAGCGTGAAGGGCCGATCGGAAGGGGCGGAGGCAGTGACGACGCCACCGAGAAACGCGCCGACCGAGGGTTGCACGGTCACGTCCCTCACGACGACACGACGGAAGACGGTCGCCGAGATCTCAGCCCCGCCCTCGTTCCGGTCCGTGTTGCCCCGGTCGATCACCGCTAGGCCGTCGAGGGCGAGCGAGGGCGCGCCGATCTCCACCGTCTGGGCGAGGGCGCCCTCGAGGGCGAACTGGAGCCCGGTCCGCTCTCCGAGCCACGCCGTGTATCCGACCTCGAGGGCGAGCGCGAGCCGCCTCGACTCCGAGACCGGCCCGCCGACGTCGAGCGACGTGTGGTCGGCTCCTACTCGGACGCCCACGTCGAGGCCGTTCCCGAACCGCCACCCGCCGCCGGCGCCGACCTCGAGTTGGTCGTCCCCGAGACGGAGGACGTCGAGGGCATCGAGGACGGCGTAAGGACCGGCGTCGCGGACGAACTCGGACTGAGCGGCGACCGACGGCGCCAGCGCGATGAGGGCGGAGAGAAGGAGGAGTCGCATGAGAGGGTGGTGCTGGGAGCGTCCTCGAGGACGAGTCAGGCCTTCGAGCCGAACCGGGACTCGGTCCCGTTCAGGAGCCGCTTGACGTTGGCGCGGTGCGTCCAGACGATGAACGCGGGCACGACGATGGCGAAGATCCAGACCGGCGGCGGGTTCCGCACGTCGAGGCCGAAGTGCAGTGCCAAAAGCGTGATCGGTAGCGAGATCGCGCCCAGGATCGAGCCGAGGGACACGTAGCGCGTCGCCCACACGACGACGACGAACAGGGCCGCGGCGAGCGCGATGGGGATCGGCGCCAAGCCGGCCAGCATGCCCGCTCCCGTCGCGACGCCCTTACCCCCTTTCCACGACTCGAAAAACACGCGTCCCCACAACGTCACGACGTGCCCGAGCATCGCCGACGCCCCGGCGATCGTCGCGGCCCACGCGTCGGCCAAGTCGGGCCTCGAGCCCAGGATCCCGACCAAGGTCTCGCCGCCGACCCGGACCTGGGAGATCAGCACGACGGCGACCAGGCCCTTGGCGAAATCGAGGGCGAAGACCGCCAAGCCCGGCCCCTTGCCCATCACGCGCAGAGCGTTCGTCGCGCCGGCGTTTCCACTCCCGTGCTCCCGCAGGTTGATCCCTTTGATGCGTGCGACGACCAGGCTGAACGGGACGGCACCGAGCAAATAGCTCAGGATGATGATGAGGGCGAGCGAGAGCACGGCAGTGGTCGGAGAGGAGCGCCGTCAAGATAGGAGAGCCCGTTTGTGGAGCCCGCGTGGCGCCACGGCGGAGGATCGGTAGAGGGACGTGCAAGAGTCGGTGAGCCTGGCTCACCTGCACAAAAACCTGACAGGCGGCGCCCGATGTTCGCCCCGCGTCCCCCGGGCGCTCATGCGGCGACCCTGTGTCGACCGGCCTTGATCACTGCCTCATCTCGTGTGACGCGCCTCACGTTGTGCCTCGGACTCGCCGTACTCGCGGTCCCGGTCCTCGCCCAAATCGCCCCCGGTGGCGGACGCTCCGAAGCCCGCCGTGCGCAGTCCGGCGTCGCGAGCTACTACCACTCGTCGCTCCACGGCAACCTGACCGCGAACGGTGAGCGGTACAACCACAGCGCGCTGACCGTCGCACACCGGTCGCTCCCATTTGGGACGCTGCTCCGCGTGACCTCGGCGCACAACGGCCGCCGCGTGCTGGTCCGCGTCAACGACCGAGGCCCGTTCATCCGGGGACGCCAGCTCGACCTGTCCGGCGGCGCCGCGGATCGCCTATCGATGCGGCAGCGAGGGACGCACCGCGTCCGCTACGAGATCGTGCCGCCGAGCTCGCTCCCGAGCCGCCAGGCTGTGCCGGCACCGAAGGTCCGCCACTTCTAGAGCGAGAGGGAAGGGGGCGAAGGCTCAACCTCGAGGGCGGCGGGTCTCGCTTTATCGTCCTCGAAGCTGCTGCTTCGCGTGAGACGCCGCATCGAGGTCGGGCCGGGGACACCAGCGGTGTGCCCCTACGTTGACGCTGTGGCGTCCTCGAGGACGACTATCGAGCCACCGTCACCGGGACCGACGTCGCCCCCCCGTTCTCGATGAGCCGGACGAGATAGAGACCCGACGGCAACCCCTCGAGGTCGACCGTCGACCGGTGACCACCCGCGCCCAGCGTTCCGTCCTCGAGGATGGCCACCTCGCGGCCGAGCGCGTCCACGACCGACAGCCGGGCGGCCGACGCGTCCTCGAGGACGAACGAAACGGACAGCACCGTCGAGGCCGGGTTGGGCCAGGCGCGAAGGTCCGAGGCCGGCATCGCCTCCGGCTGGCTCGAGACGCCTCGGCCGCCCTCGAGGGTGACGACGAACAGGCCGGACTGGAGGTCGGAGACCAGGATCTTGCCCGACGGCAGGGGAGGCGTCGCGGTCCAGGCGCCCCGCGTGCCGTAGCCGGGCTCGAGGTAGGTGTCGAGGAACGCGACCTCGACCGGCGTGTGCGGCTCCGAGACGTCGAACACGCGCAGCCCCTCGGTGTAGTGCGCGACGAAGAGCCGGTCCCCGACGACGTAGCAGTTGTGGACGACGGCCTCCCGGTCGACGACGATCTCGCCGACCAGCTCGGCGTTCTGGATGTCGGTCACGTCGAAGATGCGCATCCAGTTGCCGTTCGAGCCGATCTCGTCGCCGACGTAGACCGTGTTGCCGTCCGGCGTCGAGCACGTGTTGTGGGCGCCGGCGCCGGGGTAGGTGAACGTCGTCACCAGTTCGATGTCGCTAGGGTCCGAGACGTCGAGGACGTCGACGCCGCCGCCGGTGTAGATCGCGGAGCCGTAGGCGCGGTCTCCTCGGACCTCGAAGTCGTGGTAGTAGACGACGGGCTGGTGCGTCGGCTGGAACGCGCCGAGGAAGCGCGGCGCGGCGGGGTCCTCCAAGCCGTAGACCCGGACCCCCGCGTCGCCCCGCGTCCGTCCGCCGACGACCCACAGCTTGCCCTCGGCCACCAACACGTTGTGGGACCCGCCGTTCGTCGTCCCGGGCTGGACGTCGAGGACGCCGACCTCGAGGGGCGCCGTCGGGTCCTCGAGGTCGACGATCTGGACCGGCCCGATCTCGTGGGCCACGTAAGCGTATCGTCCGAGCACCTTCACGTCCTTGGCGTCGCGGGCGCCGGGCGGCGACGCGACGAATCCGACCTCGACGGGAGCCTGGGCGGGCGCCGCCGTGACGTCGATGACCGACAATCCCGATCCGCGCCCGGTCAAGAGCGCGTACTCCGTCCCGTCCGGCGCGACGTAGCTCCAAACATCGCCGTACGTCGAGCCTCCCGCCCGGCCGGGATTGAGCGACGACCACGCCTCGACGCCGAGCGACACGGCCGGCGTGACCTCGACGGTGCGCGACGCTCGGACCCCACCGCCCGCGAGCAGGCGGACCTCGAGGTCGTACCGCGACCGGACGTCCAGGCCAGTCAGCCGGACTCTTCCCGCTTCAGCGTCCTCGAGGGCGAGCTGAGCGCTCGTCGCCGCGTCCACGACCTCGAGGTCGGCGTCACCGACGTACGACGCGGCCGTCCACTCGAGGTCGACGACGCCGTTCTCGACCGCCGCGGCCCGGACGGCGCGGAGCGGCGCCGGCGTGATCGCGAGCTCGGCTGGGCTCTCGAGAAGCGCCCGTCCATCCACGACGCGCCCTGCAAAGCCGTAATAAGCGTCGAGCTCGAATCCGTTTTCTCCCGCGTACGTCGAGCCGTCCCCGTCGTAGTCGCTCGCGAACACGATCAGCCACTCGAAGCCACCCGTCGGCGACCCGTCGGGGTTCCAGACCCGGTCTGCGCGCGCGCCGTCCTCGTCCTCGACCAGCCCGACGTTCAGCCGGCGTGGGGTAGCGGGATCGGACACGTCGTAGGCGGCGCCAGGGAAGCTCCCCGTTCCGAGGTCGCGCAGTCCGTCGCGATAGTCGAACACGCGCGCCACGGACTCGAGGGCGGGATCGAACCGGACCACGACGGGAGCAACGTCGGCGTCACGGACCGTCGTGAACGTGAAGTTGGCCCCGAAGTCTAGACCGCCCTCGAAGTACTCGCGTCCGGCGTCGGCGCCATCGAGCCAGCGGGGCTCCGGGCTCCACGACCACTCGAGGTCGGGCTGTGCCGAGGCGGCGGTTGCGAGGGCGAGGGCGACGAGGAGAGCACGCATGGGAGGTAAGGGTACACGAAGGCGTCCTCGAGGTCAGATCGATTCCAGGCCCACTTTGAGAGAAACGTCGAGGGCGCGGACGGAGTGCGTCAGGGCTCCGGTCGACACGAAGTCCACGCCCGTCGCCCCGATCCGGCCGACGGTCTCGAGCGTCACGTTCCCCGACGCCTCCGTCTGCACGCGGCCGTCCACGAGTCGGACGGCGTCCTCCAAGCGGGACACGTCCAAGCCGGACGCGGTGCGGACGGCCATGTTGTCGAGCAGCACGCGGTCGACTCGGATCCCGTCGTCCACGGCCTCGAGGACGGCCTGGAGTTCGTCGCTCGTTCGGGCCTCGACCTCGACGGGCACCTCGAGGTCGTTCACGGCGACGTGCCGCTGCACGGCCTCGAGGGCGGCCCGGACGCCGCCAGCCGCGGCGATGTGGTTGTCCTTGACCAGCACCATGTCGTACAGCCCGACGCGGTGGTTCTGCGCGCCGCCCAAGCGAACGGCCCACTTGTCGAGCGCTCGCATTCCCGGCGCCGTCTTGCGCGTGTCCAAGACGGTCGCAGGCGCGGCCTCGACAGCGAACCGTCGCGCGGCCGTCGCGATGCCGCCCATCCGCTGCATCAGGTTGAGCGCCAGCCGCTCGGCGACCAGGATCGAGCGCGCTCGTCCTTTGACCGACCCAAACGTGGTCCCAGCCTCGAGGACGTCCCCGTCGGCCGCGGTCCACTCGACCTCGAGGTCGGCGTCGACGGCGGCGAACACGCGCTCGGCGACGGCCAGGCCGGCGAGGACGCCGTCTTCCTTGAGGAGGAATCGGGCCGTGGCGCGGGTACCCTCGGGGATCGTCGCCTCGGTCGTGACATCGCCCGTGCCGAGGTCTTCGGCGAGAGCGCGGGCGAGGAGCGCGTCGAGGTCGGCTTGGAGGCCGTCGGGGAGCGGGAGCACGGGCGGAGCAGGGGAGAGGAGCGGTGTACGCCCCGGCCCTGAGCGGGCTCCGCTTAGACCCCGCGGTGGAACCGGTGGAACCCGCTCTGGTGGACGTAGCCGGTCTGCACCGGGCCGTCGTGCGCCGGGGTCTCGACCTGGCACCAGCGCTGTCCGGGCTCGGCGACCGAGCATTCCCCGACGAGGACGTCCGTCCCGTTCGTCAGACGAGCAACGACCTCGCCGTCCGAGCTCGGCCCGGAGCGGAGGTTGGCGTAGCCATCGTCGGCCTGGATGTCCCAGACCGCCCCGTCGAAGTGGAGCGGGCTGGCCGTGGACCACCCGCCGAGCGGCTCCGGGGTCCAGCGAACGCCCTGCTCGTCCTCGGCTCCCATCCCGCTCTGGTAGGCGACGTGCCGGCGCTTCGCGTACCCCACGTGGGCAGTGTTGGAGTCGTCTTGGTAGTTCAGGCGGCACCAGGCGTCGTCGTAGGCGAGGTCTTGGCACACGACGACCCAGACCTCGCGGTCGTGGCCCATGACCGCCTGCGCGTCGGCCTGCAGCGAGGGCTCGGCCCGTAGCGTGAGGTCCCTCGGTCCGTCGGCGTGGCGGACGTAGCCCCGAACGCTGACGTCGACGGACTCAGGGTCGTCAGCAGCTCGGGTCGGTCCCTCCGTCCCCCGAGTCCGCTCCGCCGTGGTCGTGTCTGGTTTTGCCGCCGCGCTCGATGGGGCCGTGGCGTCGGGCGAGTCGGCCGCACAAGGGACCAAGGTGAAGACGGCGAGGAGGACACTGATGCGCATGGTGTCGAGGTCGGAGCGTCCTCGAGGCTACCCGCTTGCGCGCGGCCTGTCGTTCTCCCCCAGATGCATTCCGACCTCGGGGTCGCTATTGGGCTCTGACCTCCTGCGCCACGGGCTCGACGACGCGCATCGGCGCCGGCCCCCACGCGTCGTGGCCGGGGACGAGCATCCCCTCGAGGTCAGCGGCGGTTTGTCCGTCCTCGAGGGCGGACCCGACGGCGGCGTAGAGCGACTCGAGGAAGCCCTTGAAGACCAGCAGGTCCGCCCGCGTCCCGATGACCGACGCGCCCTCTCCGGCGTGGCCGAACACGAAGATGGTCTCGTCCGAGTGGTGGTCGTGGACCGTCTGGAGCGTGTCCATCCACCCCGCGACCGACGCCCCGGCGCCTCGGTCGATAAACGGCTGGCGCCGGTTGAACATCAGATCGCCCATGTGGATCACGTCGGCGTTCTCGAAGTGGACCACGGCGTCGCCGGCCGTGTGCGCCGGTCCGTGGTAGCTCAGCGACACCACCTCGTCGCCGACGTCGGCGCTCCACGTCCTCGAGAACGTCTCCGACGCGTAGCGCTGGGTCTCGAGGCTGTTTCCCCGACTGGCCGATGCGCGCTGCAAGCCGGGCACGGCCTCGTGCGCGACGTGCCGCGCGGCGTTCGGCGCCAGGACGCTGTTTCCGGCCGTGTGGTCTCCGTGATGGTGCGTGTTGACCAACAGGTCGAGGCCGCGGCCGTCGTCCCGAAGTCCGTCGAGAAACGTCTGCGCCGACGCCGGGAACTGGGAGTCGACGGCCACCAGCGCATCGGCCGTCTGGAGGTAGCCGATGGTCCCGCCGCGCCCGGAGAACGCGCCCACGCCTCGGCGCAACATCTCGAACCCGTCCGCCCTCGAGGTCGCCGCACGCGCAAACGGCGAAACGAACGGGAGCGCAGCGGCGGCAACGGCGGAACGGGCAACGAACTGGCGACGGGAGAGGGGCATCGAGGTCGGGAAGGTGGTGGGCCAGCCAGCTACCTCGAGGACGGGGGAAGTGATCCGCGGCGCGTTCCCACGACGCCCATCTTCGAGGATGTAAGGGGAGACCTGGGCCGAGTCGGTTAGCGGTTCTCCTTCCGCAGGACCAGCTTAATCGCCGTCCACGTCTCGTCGATGGCCGAGACCTTGACGTCGATTAAGCCGAGTGGCAAGGCCGCTGCTCGGATCACGTCGCCGTCCACGGTGCTCGTGACGCCGGACGACTTCTTGGGGTACGAGACCCAGATCATGCCGGTCTTCGGGATCGCGTCGAGGAAGACGGCGAGCCGGGCGCGCAGCCCCTCGGCATCGGACGTGAAGTGGTGGACGATGCGTGGCTCGTCGTCCAAGGTGCCGTCCAGGCGCACGTCGTGCGGGAGCCCGCGCAAGAGCGTCCGGTAGTCGTCGGGCACCTCGTCGAGGTAGGCGACGGTGCCTTTGCGGTAGCCGAGCTTGCGCCACAGAGCCTTCCTCCTCACGACAACGCCTCGCGAAAGACCTCGGGCGGAGCGACCGGCCGGCGGCGCTCCGGGTCCACGAAGCACAGCGTGACGCGCCCCGAGATCAGCACGTCGTCCTCATCCTGCCGTCGGACCTGGTAGTCGATCGGCACGCGCACGCCGACGCCCTCGATGCGGCACTCGACCTCGACGAGGTCGTCGTAGAAGACGCTCGCGTGGTACCGGACGGTCGCCTCGACGACGGGCATGATGATCCCGCTCGCCTCGACGTCCTTGTAGGGCAGTCCCGCCTCGCGCAGCGCCTCTGTTCGCGCGGCCTCGAACCAATCGAGGACGTGGGTGTGGTACACGACCCCCATCGGGTCGCACTCGCGGTACCGGACGCGGTGGGAGTGGGTGTACGTGAGCATCGGGTCGTCCTCGAGGCCGGCGTGACAGGGGGAGAGGTCGTGTGTCGTCCTCGAGGTCGCGGCATCCCGTGCGTCCTCGAGGGCGAGGTCGGCGTCCGCTAGACGCGCTCCTCGAACGCGCCCATCGCGTCGAACTTGGCGAGGCGGGACGCCAAGAGGTCGTCGGTGGGCGTGCCCTCGAGGTCGTCGAGGTGGCGCGCGATGGCCTGGCCGACGGCGTCGAACTGGGCCGACGGGTCGTGGTGGGCGCCGCCGATCGGCTCCGGGACGATCTCGTCGATCACGCCGTTCTGGATCAGGTCCGGCGCCGTCAGCTTGAGCGCGCGGGCCGCGTCCTCCTTGTGGTCCCAGTTGCGCCACAGGATCGACGAGCACGACTCGGGCGAGATCACGGAGTACCACGCGTTCTCCAGCATCAGAATCCGGTCGCCGACGCCGATCCCCAGCGCGCCGCCCGACGCGCCTTCGCCGATCACGACCACGATGATCGGGACCGGGAGCCGCGCCATCACCATCAGGTTGCGGGCGATGGCCTCGGCTTGGCCGCGCTCCTCGGCCTCCAAGCCGGGATACGCACCGGGCGTGTCCAGAAACGTGACGACCGGCTTGCCGAACTTGGCCGCCATCTCCATCAGCCGCTTGGCCTTGCGGTAGCCCTCGGGGTTGGGCATCCCGAACCGGCGCTCGCGGCGCTGATTGGTGTCTCGGCCTTTTTGGTGGCCCAGCATCATGACCGTCCGGTCGCGCGAGCCGAACATCGACCCGCGGAACGTCGCCGGACCTCCAACCAACGCGCGGTCGTCACCGAACAGCCGGTCGCCGTGCAGCTCGACGAAGCCGGACGAGAGGGCTCCGACGTAGTCGAGCGTGTAAGGCCGCTCGGGGTGCCGCGCGATCTGGACGCGCTGCCACCGCGTGAGCCCCCGGTAGATCGACTGCCGCAGCGTGTCGACACGCGTCTCGAGCGCCGAGATCTGCGCCGTCAGGTCGACCGCGTCGTCGTCGGCCTCGAAGGCGCGGAGCTCGGCGAGCTTGGCCTCGAGGTCGGCGAGGGGCTTCTCAAAGTCGAGGAGGTGTGCCATGCGACGAAGCTACGGACGGACGGAGCCGGCCTCGAGGGCGGAGCTGGAGACATCGTCCGTTCCCGAGGAGGAGCCCGACGACGAGTGTTGGGCTCGGCCTTCGATCAGTGAGCCGGAGTGAGCGGTTTCGTCGGTTGAACCGATGAACTCGGCACCCAACACACCGACACGCTCTTCGCCCCTCGTTCTTCGCCGCACTGCCTCCGCCCCGTTACCGCTCCATCCGCACCCGTCGGCTGCTCGCCCTCGACGGTGCCGCCCTCGGGCATGTCGGTCTCGGCACGACCTCGAGGACGGATCCCGACCTGAACCGATGACGACGACGTGTACAGGCGAACGCTTCCACCACTTGTTGCGCCGGGGTGGCCATCTAGGACTCTTCTCCTACGCCCAGAATCAGCGCATCAAGGCCGCATCGACCGGTCCTGACCTGCGCGAGGTTCTTCTCGAAACCCGTGACGGAATGTGGGGCTACCGCCTGGGTCAGGACGACGGACTCGATTTGAGCTCGCTGTTCGAGAGCCCGCTGCTCATCCGGCTCGCCGACCGATTCGGGTGGACAATGCCAAAGGGCGACGCGGACGATCCGCGGCCTCCTGATCCGCTCGCCCTCGAGTCCCCGGGCGACGTCGACCTCGAGGCCGCTCTCAACGACATCGAGGAACAGATCGAGGCGTGGGCGAACGAACTGAGGTGGGCCGCCACCGGCTACTAACCCCGCGTCAGCGCGCGGAATAGGACCTCGAGGTCGAGCCACGCCGACTGGTGGCGGGCGTAGAACCAGTAGGCCCGATGCGCCTCCGTGATGGTCGCCGGTCGAGGACGGCGCGTATCCAAGACGGACACGACGCCGGGCGGCAGGCCCCACGCGGGCGGCGGGTGCGGACCGGTCGGGTCGTAGCCCACGAGCGCTCGGCGGCCGGCCAGGACCGATGGCATTCTCGAGGCAAACACCGATAGCCGGCGCAGCCGCTTCGAGGACGAGACGTTGGTGAGCGCCTGGATCACGGGGCCGAGCAGCACGAACGTGCAGGCGACGGGGACCTCGATGGCGCGGCGCCCCCACGAGGGTCGCAGCCGGGCGACGGTCCGCTCGGCGGCCACGAGTGGCGCCGCGTAGTCCTCGACGGACGCCTTGCCGATGATCTGGTCCCGGCCCGACGCCAGAATCTTGAGCTGGACCGGCAGGTCGCGCAGCGCCCGCATCCCATCGAGGATGGCCGTGTTGGTCAAGCTGTCGGACGCGAACACGACGTCGTCGGCGCCGTGGAGCCGGGCGAGGTCACGGAGCTGTCGAGGGCGCCCCGCGTGGGGGACGTCACCGTCTTCGATGCGGTCCGAGACGTAGCCGACGACCCGTAAGCCGTGGAGCCGTTCGTCGAGGAGCCGGCGCAGCCGGTCGGCCTCGGCGGCAGCGCCGACGACCAAGACGTTTCGGGGAGCCCGGCTCGAGGCTCGTCGCCACACGCGGCGCATCAGGATGAGAGCCGCAGCAGCGACCAGTCCGGCTCCGAGAACGGCACGGCTGAAGCCGAGGGCGGGGACGAAATACGTCACGGCCGGAACAGCCAGACCCGCGAGGCCGAGCCCCGCCAAAACGCCCACAAACGGCCGGCCGCTGTGCCGATAGCCGCCCGTCGCCGCGGTCGAGACGACCAACGCGGCTGCGTACCCGGGCAGGATCAGGCTGTAGTAGCTCGAGTCGAACGTGAACCCGGCGACGCGACTCCACGCGAGGGCCGTCGCCATGAGCGCGACCCAGGCCAGGACGAAATCGAGGGTCGGACCCGCGAGCGCCCGCGCGGCGCGGCCGAGCGCCGCCACGATGGCGCGGACGACGAT
>NZ_JBARYR010000524.1:0-2079 GCF_049648075.1 Rubrivirga sp.
CTCGAGGACCACGACGGCCGCCGCCCGGGCGTGGGCGGGGTTCGGGACAACGGACAGCGACGGCTCGGCGGCCTCCGGCTGGGCCGAGGCCGTCACCGGTGCGATGCTTGATGCCTGGTCGTACAAGAACGCGCCGGGGCAGTGGAGCCACTCGCTCGTCTTGTACCCGTCGGCGCACCCCGAGCCCTGGGACCACGTCCCGGTCGAGAACGTCGCCGGCGACTCGGACTCGTAGACCGTCCCGGCGACCGTCACCCGGTCGACGCGCAGGTCGCGGCCGGTCCCGTCCGAGACCGAGTCGTCGTTGGTGAACGCGACCGACACGTCCGAGGCGGCGACGTCGCCCTCGAGGTCGACGACGTAGTCCTCGAACGCTGTCGTGACCGTCCACGCCCGAACGGCTTGGCCAGCGACGCGGAGTTCCATTCGCTCCTCTCCTCGTCGGCCCCGCGCCCGCACCACGACAGACGTGCCGCCTGCCGCTTCGAACACGAACCCGTCGACGTTGGCGATGGCTGTTCCGCTGGCTCCGACGAGGTAGAGGTCGTGGACCGCGCTCGCTCCATCGATCAGGGTCGACTGCGTGGCGAACGCGTTCCACCCGCCGGTCCCGACGGTCGTGTGCGTCCCGACCAACGGTCCCGACGGGCTGTCCAACCGGAGCTCGATCCGCTTGCCCGCGAAGCTCGCCGGTAGCGCGAGGTCGAGCGTCACCGACGCCGCGCCGACGCCGAAGTCGACGTCGTCGTAACGGACCCAGTCGCCGGCGTCGAAGTAGCCGAAGGCGCTGCTCCAGGTCTGGACGCCTTGCTGGGCGTCGTGGCTTTCGGCCTCGATGCGGGCGTAGGCGTCGCGGCCGTCGCCCGGGCCGACCTCGAGGTAGTCGCGGAGCCAGCTCAGCGCCGGGCGCTCGCTGCCGTCGGAGCGGACGAGGTAGGCGCCGCTCCGCCAGATCTCGCCCTGTTTGTAGCCCCACAACGTGATGCCGGCCACGGACGGGTGCTCCCACAGGACGGGAAACAGCTCTTGGTACTTCGCCAACTGCGCCTGGTCATTTCCGATGTTGAGGTCGAACTCCGAGATGTAGATCGGCAGACCGCGCGACGCGACTTCGTTGAGGTGCGACTGGACCGTCGATACGGGCGTGCTCTCGAGAAAGTGGCCCTGGAGCCCGATCCCGTCCAAGAGCCCCCGGTCGATCAGCAAGTCGACGATCTCGAGGTACTGGTTCATCTTGCCCGCGTTCTTCAGGATCGAGTGCTCGTTGAGGATGAGCTGGGCGCCGGGCGCGTACTGGTCCCGGTAGCGTTTGGCCGTCTCGAACGTCCAGATCACCCAGTCCCAGCCCGTCGCCCCCGCTCCGCCCAGGCCTCCGCGGTAGCCGGCCGGGATCGTGATCGGCTCGTTCAGGACGTCGACCATGTCGGTCTCGGGGTAGCGCTGGAAGTAGAGCCGGATCCACTCTTCGACTTCGGCGCGCTGCTCAGCGGGCGGAAGCCCGGCGATCCAGTCCGGCTGCTGCATCCCCCACACGAACGTGTGTTGCTTGAACGGGATGCCCCGCTGCTGGGCGTAGTCGTACCAGTAGTCCAGCGTGGCCCAGTCCATCTGGTCCCGGTCGCGCTCGGGGTAGCGCCACTTGCCGGCGTTCTCGGGCGTGATCTGGTCCCAGTAGGTGTCGAACGTGGCGTCGGCCCGGGGCGAGCTGGTCCCGCCGCCGACCGCGCCCAGGAACTTGCTGTGTCCGGCCGCGAGTTGAGCGTCGGCCGGACCTACCCAGAGGAGGAGGGCGACCGCGAGGGTGCCGACGCGAGTCGGCAGACGAGAGAATGAGTACATGGTGTGGTAGGGTGGTGGTGGGAGTCGACGGCCGAGCTAGCGGACCACGACCAAGGACTGAGTCTCGACCTCGAGGGCGCCACCGGTCTCGACGCGGAGCCGGACGAGGTAGGCGCCGGCCGGGAGCTTCTGGCCGACCTCGATGCGGTGCCAGCCGGGCGAGCGGCCTCCGTCCTCGAGGACGACCACGCGGCGGCCAAGGGCGTCGAACACCTCGAGCGTGGCGACACCGGCGTCGGG
>NZ_JBARYR010000525.1:0-3292 GCF_049648075.1 Rubrivirga sp.
GTCGAGGACACCCGGGCCGGCCGGCCGTCGACCTCGAGGCCGCGACCGCGGGCGGCCGAAAACAGCTCGCCGGACGACACGTCGAGGACGACGCCGACGGCGCCGTCGCCCTCCACGCGCAAGCCGATCGAGACGGCGTAGGGTGGGACGCCGTGCGAGAAGTTGGTCGTCCCGTCGAGGGGGTCGACGATCCAGACGCGGCCGGTGTCGAGGTCGAGGTCGGCGGACGCGCCCTCCTCCCCCACCAGCCGGTCGTCGGGGAAGGCGGCGGCGAGCGCCTCGAGGACGATCCGCTGCGAGCCCTCGTCCACGAACGTGACGTAGTCGTGGACGCCTTTCGTCTGGAGAGCACTGACCTCAAGACCGCCGGCGTGGGGTCGGATAAAGTCGGCGGCGGCGCGGGCGGCGGACTCGGCGACGCGCCGTTCGGACTCGAACATGGGATCGGTGGGGACGGCCGCTGCAACCCGGGCCGGGCCGGGGGGTTCTGACCCCGATCCTCCCGACGCTGGTGCGCTTTCTCGCCGTCCTCTTCGCCCTCGCCCTGGGCGCCTGCTCCGAGCCCGACGTGGCGCCGGTCCTCGACGAAGAGGCGTTCGCGCTGCTGTCGCACGTCGACAAGTACGCCCTCGAGGATGCGTTCGCGCTCGCCGACCGCGACGGCTACACCGCCGACGTGATCGTGACGACCTTGGAGGACGGCGCCGCGGTCAGCCGCGACTCGTCGGTCGTGACGACGGACGACCCCGGGGTCCTCGATGCCGACGGCGGATCGCTCCTGCTGCGCGACCCGATCGACCAGGCGCTGAGCGACGACCCTCCCTACCTCGACCCGTCTGTCCGGGAGGCCTACGCGATGCGCGTCTTGGGCGACACGACCATCGGCGGCGTCCGCTTCCAGCGCGTCCAGGCCGTCTTGACCGACACGACGCGCGAGCTCGGTCTCAAACGCGTGTGGGCCGCCGTCGACGACCGGGGCCGAGTCGGCGCCCTCGAGGTCGACCGCCGGTCGGACTCGGCCATCTTTCGGGAGCGGAGCACGGTGCGGGCCGTCTTGGCTCCCGACGACGACTGGCGCCCTCGGCGCGTCGTGACCGACACCTGGACCGACGTCCCGCTCTCGGAGCCCCGGCACGTCCGCGTCGAGTGGACGGTGCGCTAGCGTGGCGCTCGGAACGCCGTCCCGCCACCTCGAGGCCGTCGACTCGACCATGACCGAGGCCGCCCGATGGGGCGCCGACGGCGCTCCGCACGGCGCAGTCGTCACAGCGCAGGCGCAGCGCCACGGTCGGGGTCGGCACGGACGCGTGTGGCAGAGCGAGCCGTCCCAGAACCTGCTGTTCACCGTCGTCCTGCGTCCCGACCTCGAGGCCGACCGGCTCGGCCTGATCCCGCTCGCCGCTGGGCTGGCCGTGGCCGAAGCCGTGGCCGCGTTCGGCGTGACGGCGTCCCTCAAGTGGCCGAACGACGTCCGCGTCAACGGTCAAAAACTCGCCGGGGTGCTGGCCGAGTCCTCCAGGTCGGCGAGCGGAGCCGTCGTGCTCTTGGGCGTCGGCCTCAACGTGACGCAGACGTCGTTTCCCGACCTCGAGGGTGCGACGTCGCTGCGGATGATCACGGGCCGACACCTCGCCCCCCTCTCCGTCCTCGACCCGATCTTGGACCGGCTCACCATTCACCTCGACGCTCTGTCCTCGGGGCCGAGCGACGTGACGAGCGCCGTCGACCAGCGCCTCGAGCGACCGGAGTCGCCCGTCGAGGTCCGCGATCCCGCAACCGGCGACGTGTCGACTCGAGGTCGGATCCTGGGGCTCGCGCCGGACGGCGGGCTCCGTCTCGACACAGACACCGGAGAACGCGTCGTCTACGCCGGAGAAGTCACCTTGTCACGCTCATGATCGTCGTCACGGGAGCCACCGGCTTCGTCGGGTCCGTCTTAGTGCGCCAGCTCGTCGAGGACGGGCAGGAGGTCCGCATCCTGCGCCGCGCCTCGTCGTCGCTCGATCTCTTGGGCGACCTCGAACCGTCAGGTCGGCGCAGCCAGGTCGAGCACGTCGTCGGAGACGTCACCGACCCGGACGTGGTCTTCCCGGCCCTCGAGGGCGCCGAGACCGTCTACCACGTCGCCGGCTACGTCGGGTTTGGACGCCGGGCTCGGCCGATGCTGCGTCACGTCAATGTCCAGGGCACCGCGACCATCGTCAATGCCGCCCTCGAGGGCGGAGTCCGGCGTCTGGTCCACACGTCGAGCATCGCCGCCCTGGGCCGACCGCTGCGGTTCACGGGCGTCCTCGACGAAACGTCGCCCTGGCGGGACTCGACTGCCAACACGCACTACGCCATCAGCAAACGCGACGCCGACCTCGAGGTCGCGCGCGGCGTTGCGGAGGGGCTTGACGCGGTGACGGTGATGCCGGCCGTCGTCTTCGGCCCCGGCCGCCGAGGCGATGGGACGATGGCGATCGTGGAGCGCGCGGCGTCGGGTTTGGTCGCAGCGCCTCCAGGCGGAACGGCGGTCGTCGACGTCGAGGACGTGGCACGGGGGATGCGCCTGGCCGCCGAACATGGCGTCACGGGCGAGCGCTACATCCTGGCCGCCGAGAACCGGTTGTGGACCGACCTTCTGGGCGTCATCGCTGACGCTGCCGGAACCCGGCGTCCTCGATCCGTCCCGCCGTGGACGCTCTTGGGCGCAGGTTGGGCGAGCCAGGCCTGGGCCGCGGTCACCGGGTCGGATCCGGCGCTGTCGGTCGCACAGGCGCGAGGCTCGGTCGGGACCTACCGCTACGACGGCTCTCGGGCGACGCGAGACCTCGGTCTGACCTACCGGCCGTTCGAGGACACCGCTCGGCGTGCCGTCGCCGCCCTCGAGGACGACCCAACGCGGCAGGCATAGGGCGAACCCGGGCCGACCTCGAGGCCGCCGACGGACCCGGTATCTTGCCGCATGGCCCTCGACCTCCGCACCGGCGACCTCGCCCTCACCCTCGACGCCGACGGCACCGTCCGCCGGCCCGACGGCTCCACTCTCGACGCGCGCCGGACGCTGTTGTCGTCGAAGGGCGCGTCCGAGACCGTCTCGGTCGTCCTCGACGGGACGCCGCACATCGCGACCGTCGAGCGCGACGGACCCACGACGCGGGTCTGGGTGGGCGGCACGCCCATCGAGGTCGAGGTCCGCACCGAGGCCGACCTGCTGCTCGAGCGCTTCGGCCTCGAGGCCGGCGACTCGGCCGCGGAACGCGAGATCAAGGCGCCGATGCCCGGCCTGGTCCTGCGCGTACTGGTCGAG
>NZ_JBARYR010000526.1:0-2894 GCF_049648075.1 Rubrivirga sp.
CCCCCCACAAGCCCTGGAACACCGTATTGAGCGTCACCTGGCAGCCGCTGGCTAGCCGCTCGAGACCGGCCCGCTGGTCAGCACTCAGCCTCATCAGATGGCTGCGCAGCGTGCCGGTCTGCCCGCCGCCGCTGCGCTGGGGCAGCGGGCAGGCCTGCTGGTAGCCCGCTAAGTAGCTCTGCCAGTAAGCGGATGAAGCCGACGAGTCGCGCTCGGCCAACCAGCGCAGGTAGCGGCTGAAGGGGGCCACCTGGCCCAGACGGGGGGCACGTGCCGCCCGCCCGCTGGCGTAGAGCTCGACAAACTCGCCCACCAACACGCGCGCGCACCAGCCGTCCATCAGAATGTGGTGGTTGCTCCACACCAGCACGTAGGACGCCTCGGCCAGCCGCAGCAGGCTCACCCGCATCAGCACGTCCTGGCTCAGGTCGAAGCCCCGGCGCAGGTCCTGCGCCTGGTAGGCTGACAGGGCGGCCTCTACGTCTCCCGCCCCGCGCAGGTCGACCTGAGCAAAGTCTACCGTCCGCTCGGACAAAACCAGCCGCAGCGGCTGGTCGGTGTCAGCGTAAACGAACAGGCTCCGCAGCACGGCGTAGCGGTTGAACAGCTCCTGTAAGCCAGCTTCCACCCGCTCGCCGTCCACCACTCCACTCAGCCGGTAGCTCACCTGGGTGCAGTAGGCGGCCGAGTCGGGCGTGAGCAGCGCGTGGAACAGCATGCCCTGTTGCATGGGCGTCAGCGGGCAGATGTCTTCCAAGCGGTAGCGGGCCGAGTAGCCCTCCACCTCGGACAGGCTCAGCGACTCGTAGGTCAGATCGCTCGGCGTCAGTTCGGTTTGTTGTTGATTCAGGCAGTGGGCGATGAGCCCCTCCAGCTGCTGCTGGTAGCAGTCGGCCAGCGACTCCACCTGCTCCTCCGTCAGGTGCGAGCGGCGGTAGTTGAGGCCCACTTCCAACTGCCCCTCCACCACCAGGCTGATCACGGACAGCGGGTGGGCCGTCGCATCGGCGGCGGCAGCATCTTGCAGCCCCCCGGCGGATTCTGTGGCCAGGCTCACGCCGCCGGCGTCGAGCGAGGTATCGAAGCTACCCAGGTAGTTGAACAGGACTTGCGCGGTGAGGGCGAGCTGTTCTTCGCCGAGCATGTGCTGCAGCACCCCGTAGCCCAGGCCCTTGGTGGGCACGCCGCGCAGTTGCTCCTTGACGCGTTTGAGCACGCCGGCGGCCTGTTTGGCCCCGTCGCTGGCCCCGTCGGTGGAGAGCACCACTGGGTAGAGGCTCGTCAGCCAGCCCACCGTCCGGCTGACGTCCACGTGAGCCACACCGTTGAGCTCTTCGCGGCCGTGCCCCTCCAGCTCGATGAGCAGCTCATTTTGCCCGCGCCACTCCTGCCAGCCCAGCAGAAGGGCGGCCAGCAGCACCTCGTTGATCTGCGTGCCGTAGGCGCGGTGCACCTCTCCGAGCAGCTGGTGGGTTTGGGTCTGGGAGAGGCGGAAGCTGATTCCACCTGACCCCTGGGCTGAGGCATCTGCTGGCGGCAGGCCGGCCCAGCGCTTGCCCTGGGCGACCACCTGCTGCCAGTAGCTCAACTGGGCGGGGCGGGCTTGCTGCTGTCCCCAATGTACCAGCTGCTTGCCCCACGCCTGCAGGCTTTCTGTCTTGGCTGGCAGGGCCAGCGCCTCGCCAGAGAGCAGCTGCTGGTAGGCCGTCTGGAGGTCTTCCAGCAGCAGGCGCCACGAGACCCCGTCGACGGCCAGGTGGTGGACCACCACCAGCAGGCGGTCGCCGTCGCTCAGGTGCCACAGGCCGGCGGCCATCAAGGGTCCCTGCTGCAGGTGTAGGCTCTGCTGGAGCTGATCGGTGCCCCGGGCCAGGGCTTCGAGCTGGTCGGCGGCGGGCAGGCTGCGCAGGTCCTGTTGGTGGAGCGAGAAGCGCACCGCGCTGGCCTCGGCGAAGTACTGTTCGACGTGCTGGGCGGGGCTCTGCCAGTGGCGGTATCGCAGGCGGAGGCCGTCGTGGTGGTGGAGCAGTGCTTGGAGGGCTCCCTGGAGGGGCTTGCTCTGCCAGCCCTGGGGGCTTCGCAGCAGCAGGGCCTGGTTGTAGTGGTGTGGGTTGGCGCGCTGCTGCTCGAAGAAGACCACCTGCATGGGCAGCAGGGCGGCCGGGCCGCTCAGCGGCTCTTGGCTGACGGCGCGCTGCCCGACGGCAGTCAGCAGCGGGGCCAGCGAGCGGATGGTGGGCTGGGCGAACAGGTCTCGAATGTGGAGGTGGTAGCCGCTGCGGTAGCATCGGGAGGCGATCTGGATGGCTTTGATGGAGTCACCGCCGAGCTGGAAGAAGTTGGCCTCGACGCTGAGCGCCTGGCGGCCGAGCACCTGCTGCCAGACGTCAGCCAGCAGCTGCTCGGCTGCATCAGCTGGTGGCTGGTAGGGCTGCCCTTCATCACGCACTTCTGCATCTTGTGCTCGCTGGCGGAGGGCCTGCCGGTCGGTCTTGCCGTTGGGCGTCAGGGGCCACTCGTCGACGGCGGCCAGCACCGTCGGCACCATGTAGGCGGGCAGCTGTGCCGCTAGCCAATTGCGTAATTGTGTAGTGTCGACCTCATGGTCGCTCTCTACAAAAGCTACTAACCTTTGATCACCGTCAGCTTGCCCGTCCACCACGACCGCAGCAGCTCTTTCCACCTGCGCATGTTGGAGAAGAACGGACTCTATTTCACCGAGCTCAACCCTCATGCCCCTCAACTGTACTTGATCGTCAATGCGACCGACATAGTGGAGGTTTCCATTATCGTCCCACATCCCGAGGTCCCCTGTGCGATATAGTGTTGCGTAGGCCTCTTCACGCGCAAACGGGTTGGGGATAAACTTTTCACGGGTCAGCTCTTCCTGATTT
>NZ_JBARYR010000527.1:0-1683 GCF_049648075.1 Rubrivirga sp.
CGTGGCGTTGGTGGCCTGGCTGTTCGTTCCCGTCACGCACCTCGCGCCGGCCGGCGACGTCCTCGAGGTCGTGCTCCCCGACGGCTCCGTCGCCACGCTCAACGGTGGGTCCGAGCTGAGCCACCGCCGGTCGTTCTGGAGCGGCCGGGCGGTCGCCCTCGAGGGCGAGGCGTTTTTCCAGGTCGAGACCGGATCGCGCTTCGAAGTCTTGACCCACAACGCCAGCGTCGAGGTTCTGGGCACGGCGTTTAACGTCCTAGCCTGGCCCGCCGACGGCTCGACGGACGTCGCGGTCACGGAGGGACAGGTTCGCGTCGAGAACGACCAGAGCCGCTCGCTCGTCCTCGAGGCCGGCGACGTCGCCGAGGTCGGGTCCGACGTGTCCGCCCTCCCCGTCGATGCCGGTCGCCGGGCGGCGTGGCGCTCGGGCGCGGTCTCGTTCCAGGACCGGCCGCTCGGGTCCGTCCTCGACGAGGTCGAGCGACGCTACGGAATCGCCCTCGAGGCCGCGCCGAGCGTGCCGCTGGACGTCAGGGTGACGGCGTACTACACGGACCGCCCTGACATCGACGCGCTTCTGGGCGATTTGGGCGCGGCGGCAGGCGTCCGCTTTACACCCACCGCCCAAGGCTACCGCGTCCGCGCGAGTCGGCCGGTCGCACCGCCGCCGCCGGCCGTCCAGTCGTGATGACGCGAGCCCACATCGGACTCTGTCTTCTCGCAGCGCTCGTCGCGATCACGCCCTCGAGGGCGCAGACGGGCGAGGGCATCGTCTTCCGCGGCGTTCCCGCGAACCAAGCCCTCGCGGCCGTCGCCGACCGAGCCGGCATCGACGTGGTGTATTCGACGGCGCTCGTGGGCGACCGCCCCGTCTGGTGCGGCGGGTCGGGGTGGCAGGCCGAGGACCTGCTCCGCTGCATTACCGAGGCCGTCGGCCTCGACTTCGTGCGCCGGTCGACGGGGACGTACCTGGTGACGGCGCCCGTCGTGGACCGCGCGGCGCTCGGGGCCGTCTCGGGCCTCGTCCTCGATGCGGACACCGGCGAGCCCCTCGTGCTTGCTCACGTCCGGCTCGGGCCGTCGACGACGGTGACGGACGGGGCCGGCCGCTTCGTCGTGAGCGACGTCTCGCCTGGCCCCCACGTTCTCTTGGCGAGCTACGTCGGCTACCGGCCGCAAGCGTCGCGCGTGAGCGTCGCGCCGGGCGCGGTGGTTCGAGAGACGGTCGGAATGCGATCCGCGGTCGCCGGTGTTGGAACGGTCGTGGTGCGGGGAATCGAGACGCGCGGCTCCTCGCTGGAGTTGGGCGCCGACAACGGATTCGAGGTCTTGCCCGACCGCGTGACCGGCCAGCCAGGCGGGGACCCCGGGCTCGCGGAGGGGTCCCCGAGCGCGACCTCGAGTGTCGACGGCAAGGCCCTGCGCTCGCTCCTGGGCATCGGAGGCCGAACCTACCTCGACGCCTTGTCGATCCAAGGTGGCCAGACCGGAACCCATGCGCTGACCTTGGACGGCGCTCAGATCTACGAGCCGTTGCAGCTCGGCCCCGCCTTGGGATCCTTGAGCACGCTCGCCGTCGGCGGCGCGACGGTCCGAAAGGCAGGGTTCGGTGCCCGCCACGGCTCGCACCTGTCCGGCGTCCTCGAGGTCCACCACGACTTGGCTCGTCCTCGAGGACGAGCC